>JBKJYI010000026.1:0-4456 GCA_046715855.1 Phycisphaerae bacterium | reverse complement strand
GGTGAGCGTGTTGTCTTCGATTGGCATGTCCGCCCCACTTGGTCAACTGTCCGCGGCACAGTGGGCTGATACGGGCAATTAAAAGGATGAGGAAAAGTCTACCCGGAATGGCTGGCAATCGCAAGATCAGGCCGGGCTGAGTTTTGAGATTTAGCCTGGTATGGTGGGCTTTGCCCGCCGCAACTCACTCTTTCTCCGGGGCGGCCGGCCCGAGTCCACACGCACCGAACTTGGGGCCGTGATTCGTCGCCCACTTTAATCCGCTATCCCATTTCTTACTTCCCGCCTCAAATTGCGCGCGCCCGTCATGTTCTGTAGTATGACATGGGCGAAGGTGCGCCCCGATGGTTGTTGGATGGTCAAAAATGCGCGACTTACAAACGAAATCCTGCGCCTTGCTGCCTCGTTGCCTTGTTGCCTCGTTGCCTTTCGAAATCGCGTTTCCAGCTTCCCACGCGGGATTCCGCCTCCACGACGAAAAAAAAGATGACAGAACAAAGCCAATTTTTGCCCCGCTGCCTTCGTGGCTACAACGCTTTCGCCGCGATGTCGTTGCGGTAATGGGCCCCATCGAAGTGAATGCGGCCCACCGCCTCGTAGGCCCGGCGCTGCGCCTCCGCAATAGTGGGCGCCAGCGCCGTCACCGCAAGCACGCGACCGCCGGCCGTCAGCACCAGGTGTTCGAGCATCTTCGTCCCCGCATGGAACACATGAACCCCACCTATCGATTCCGCATCTTCCAGGCCATGAATCACCTTGCCCGTCTCGTACTGTCCCGGATAGCCGGCCGCGGTCATCACCACGCACACCGCTGCGTCACGCTTCCAGCGGATGTCGATGTCCGCGAGCCGGCCGTCCACCACCGCCTCCATCAAGTCGAGCACATCAACATCCAGACGGGGCAACAGCACCTGTGTTTCGGGATCACCGAATCGGCAGTTAAATTCCAGCACCTTGGGCCCCGCCGCCGTCAGCATCAGCCCGGCATAAAGCACTCCTCGGTACGGCGCACCGTCCTGCCGAAGCGCATCCACGATGGGCACGAAAACATCGCGCTCCACGATCTTGAGAACTTCCGGCGTCGCAATCGGCGGCGGACTGTAGGCGCCCATTCCGCCCGTGTTGGGGCCGGTGTCACCGTCACCGAGAGCCTTATGGTCCTGGACCGATTCAAGAACATAAATCGTGCGGTCATCCACCAGCGCGTGGACCGAAAGCTCCGGACCCTTCAAGAGGTCCTCGACCACCACCGTGTCCCCCGCCGCGCCGAATTCACGGTTGACCATGACCCGCTCGAGCGCGACCAGCGCGTCCGCCGGATCCGGGCAGACGATCACGCCCTTGCCGGCAGCCAGTCCCGAAGCTTTCACCACCACGCCCGTGTCGCGCGAGGCAACGTACGTTTTCGCGTCTTCGAATCGGGTAAAAACGCGAGCTTCCGCCGTTGGAACCGACGCGCGTTTCATCAATTGCTTCGCGTACGCCTTGTCGCCTTCGATGCGAGCCGCGTCCTTGCTCGGGCCGAAGATTCGCAGGCCGGACTTTTGAAATTGATCCACGATCCCCGCGCAAAGCGGCGCCTCGGGCCCGACGATGGTGAGATCGATTTTTTGTTCGCGAGCGACGGCGAGCAGGGCGACATGATCTTCGATTGGAACGGGAATGTTCACTGCGATTCTGGCCGTGCCCGCATTTCCCGGAGCGCAGCAAATGCGCGTCGCCCGCGGGGATTTCGCGATGGCCGCCGCGATTGCGTGCTCGCGCCCTCCGCCTCCGATGATGAGTACGTTCATCGTTGCATGTTGCGGCCGCGCTGCGAAGACGTCAAAGCGGGAATCGGCTTGACACTCAAGAAGGCAACAAGTACGGTGCGACCAAGAATGCGGGGTAGAGCAGTTGGCAGCTCGTCGGGCTCATAACCCGGAGGTCGCTGGTTCGAGTCCAGCCCCCGCTAATGGCACAAGGCTCGCAAGGACCGTCACTTATGGCGGTCCTTTTTTGTGCGCTAAGCAAGTCGAGAAAGTCTAGGGGCCGTCTGGGGAGCGTTTGGGGCTGTCGAGCAATGCGCCTACCACACATCGTCCCTCTGGGTCGAAATCACTTGCCCTGCGGGATAGACTCGGCGAAATGACCCGCGAGCAGGCAACCGCGAAGATCGCACGCATAATTGGTGACATTGAGAAATCGCACCTGCGCAAACAAGTCAAAGAACTTCATGTTTTCGGGTCCTACGCACGCGGAGCGACCACCGTTGGCGACCTCGATCTAGTTCTCGTTGTTGAGCCACCTTCACCCCGCCACCTGCGCAGGCTCGCGGCTGAAGCGAAAGCAGGTTGCCAACCGAACTTGCGGTACTGCCCCCCGCGCATGCTTGCGATGCGACGGTTTCATAATCGAATCTCCGCGAAAATTCGCAGGCCCGGCGAAAAAATTGATATCCTGCTTGGCGATTCCTTGCAGCAGGTTCTAGGGCTGGGAAAAACCATTGCCATGTCCCGACGGGTCCTCCTATGGACTCCGTCCGATCGTCAATGGGAGAGCAAGATCGACGCCATCAAGGCGAACGCGGCAGCGACTCGTTTCGAGCGGGGCCACTTTGCTGACTTAAGAATGTTCAATGGCGATCTGGAGATGATGGAAGCCATCGGACGAGCTATTCGTGCGCGACTAATAAGACTGACCAGAATTGATGCAGCATGCGAAAAGGCTCCGCTCAACGACCTCTATCAGTATTGGCACGATCACTGGGTGAATTGTGGACGCCGGGGCCGTGAATCCGCAAAGCTTTTGCGACACGCCCTGTGGTGGATACAACATCAACGCGGCCAAGCAAAATGTCTGCCGAATCCATGGGGTCGTGATACAATCATCGTAAGCGAGGATCGTAAATACTTAGTCCATTTTGGCAGACCGTCTTTGTATATGATCCACCAAGTCTCACGTTACACTCGGATTTGCCTAATTCCGCATTTCAAACGGGACAGACGAAACGAGTTGTTTGTTTTTGAAAAAGGCTCACGATTCAGTCAGCGTCGGTTGGACGCTCTCCGCTGAACGGTCAGCCGGAGGTTCCTTTTTCTTGGGCGGAGGAAATCGAGAAAGTCTAGGGGCCGTCTGGGGAGCATTTGGGGCTGTCGAGTTCCTGTCAAAATCAGGCTCCCTGATGCGCTCGCCAGACCAGGTTTTGCTTGCAAAGACCCCTGCAGCCAAAATACTTCATGCAGCCGTTATGCTGCCTTTCGGTCGTGAAGCTCCGAGTCCTTTCCATGCAACTCAACAACCACTTCTCTTTGCTGCCGAACACCAAAAAGAAGTTTCCTTCCGTTCGACTAAAGGTGCGCGGAGGACCGACAGGAATTCATATTTTTGATCGCGCATCAGGAACGAATCTGTTGCTCGATGAAGCGACGGTACCGCCTCGACTTTGGTCCAGAGCTCCCCGCAATGTTTCCATCGCATTGACCAACGCCTGTGATCTTCACTGCCCGTTTTGCTATGCGCCGAAGATTCCTGCGACGCTTGACGTCGAAACGCTGTATCGTTGGCTTGACGAATTGAACAATCATGGCTGCCTAGGAATCGGCTTTGGCGGAGGCGAGCCAACCCTTAGCCCGCATCTTTCAGCACTCTGTCAGTATGTCACACGCTCAACCAGCATGGCCGTCAGTTTCACAACGCATGGTCATCGATTTGATGACAAACTTGCTGAAGAACTTGACGGAAGCTTACACTTCATTCGGGTAAGCATGGACGGCGTCGGCCCAACATACGAAAATCTTCGCGGTAGGTCGTTCGCTGCCTTGCTAGATCGCATTCCGACGATTCGAAGTATTGCACCCTTTGGGATTAACTATGTTGTTAATGCACAAACTTTCCCTGACCTCGATGAAGCCGTTGCCGTTGCAGTGAAACTCGGGGCGGTTGAGTTTCTGCTATTGCCAGAACAACCTGTTCGCGGATCGGGCGGTATCGATAGTCCCACCACAACAGTGCTCCAGGATTGGGTGTCATCCTATCGAGGCCCTATACGGCTCGCCGTAAGCGAAGCGGCCTCTGCCGGATTGCCTGTGTGTAACCCACTAACAAAGGAAGACGGCCTCAGATCCTATGCACACATTGACGCCTCGGGAAATCTAAAGTGGTCGTCTTACGAGCAATTGGGTGTCCCCATAAAGGCGGCTGGCATACTCGAAGCCATGCAAGCTCTCACAACTGCAAAAGGAGCAAGAAATGAAGATTTGGAATTCTTACGCGTCCGAACATTCAATGAACCTTGTAATGATCGGTAAATTCAAGGAGGTGCACGAGGCTGAAGAAACCAACAGAATAATTGACCGCCTCCGAGCACAGGTTGCTGCCGAGCCAGGGGCATACGACCTTTATTCACAAGCACCTGGGCGGCGTTTTAGTGACGAGATGCTCAAGCTCTTAGAGGAATCGCGCTTCCATACCGTAC
>JBKJYI010000025.1:0-3354 GCA_046715855.1 Phycisphaerae bacterium | reverse complement strand
AGCTCACCGTGAAGCGCCTGGAGATGCTCAAGGCGATGGTTCCGGGGGTGAAGCGCGTCGCGGTGCTCTGGAACCCCGAGGATCCCGAGAAGGAGGAGGAGTGGCGCGCGGCGAAAGCTGCTGCGCGCACTCTGGAGATCGAGCTTCACCCAGTACCGGTGCGCAGACGCGAGGAACTGGAAGGAGCCTTGGAAGATGCACTCAGGGCACAGAGCAGCGCCCTGCTCGTGATGTCGGGAGCGCTGGTGTCCGCTCAGGCGCACCGGATAGCCACCCTCGCCCAGGAAAAACGTCTCCCGGCGATCTATCCGGCGAGCTACTATGCCGATCCGGCGCAGGGCGGCCTCGCCTCCTACGGCCCGGATCTGATCGAGCTTTCGCGGCGCGCAGCCACCTTCGTGGACAGGATCCTGAAAGGCGCGAAGCCCGCCGAAATGGCCGTTGAGCAGCCGACGCGGATTGAGTTCGCCATCAACATGAGGGCCGCAAAGGCGCAAGGAATCGCGCTGCCGCCGGCGGTCCTCGTCCGCGCCGACAGGGTCTTCGAATGACGCGGCGCTTAAGAATCAAAACCGGGGAATCTAGAAAGGGGCAGATCATGCAACGGCGCAATTTCCTTGCAAGTGCAGGAGGGCTCGCCGCGGCGGCAGCGGCGCCCGCGGTGATCGCCCAGCCGAAGTTCCACTGGCGAATGGCGACGAGCTGGCCGGCGAATGCCAATGTTTTCTGGGGCGGCGCGCAACGGTTCGCCGCGATCGTGGAGGAACTGACCGACGGGCGCCTGAAGATCAAACCCTATGCCAGTGGCGAGTTGGTGCCGTTCGTTGCCGAATTCGATGCATGCTCGCAGGGCGCGATCGAGATGTTCAACTCCTACCCCGGCTACTGGATCGGGAAGGAACCTGCGTTGCCGTGGTTTGGCTGCGTTCCCTTTGGCCTCAATGCCCAAGGCATGTTCGCGTGGTACTACGCGGGCGAAGGTCTGAAACTCTGGGAGGAGGCTTACGCGCCCTTTGGGCTGGTACCGCGGCCCGGCGGTTTGACCGGCGTGCAGATGGGCGGCTGGTTTCGCAAAAAGATTAACCGGCTTGCGGACTTGAAAGGCCTCAAGATCAGGATGGGGGCGGCGAACCTGGGCGGGAAAGTGCTGGCAAAGGCTGGCGCGACGCCGATACTCTTGCCAGGCACTCAGGTGGTCCCTGCACTCGAAAAGGGCATCCTCGACGGGGCCGAACTCGTTGGACCCGATCTTGATTTGACCCAGGAATATTTTCGTGGCGCCCGCTACTACTACTACCCGGGATGGCAGGACACGGGAACCGTGTTCGAATTCACGTTCAACAAGAAGGCCTATGATGCGTTGCCGGCAGATCTGCGCCGCGCGCTCGATCACGCCGCGGTGGTCGTCACCAGCCTCACGCTCGCTGAAAACGAGGCGAAGAATGCGCTCGCGCTGCGCCGCCTGCGCACCGAGTTCAAGGGGCGGGTCGAGATCCTGCCGTTTCCCGCCGACGTGATGGCGGGCCTCAAGAAGCACGCGGCGGAGGTGCTGCGGGAAGAATCGCAGAAGAGCCCGATGGCGAGGAAAGTGCACGCCGCCTACGGGGAGTTCCAGCAGCTTCTTCAGGACTGGGGCCGCATCTCTGAAGGCGCGTACCACCAGATGGTCGCGAGCTAGAGCGAGCGGCGCAAGGGGCGCGCTCGTGTGCGAGACGCCTCAATACCTCAGGTTCACGGTCACGCTCTTGCGCTGCGTGAAGCTCTCGAGCATTCCCTCGAGCGAAAACTCGCGTCCGATGCCGCTCTGCTTGAAGCCGCCGTAGGAGTGGCCCGGCGACTGGCCGAGGCCTTGGTTCACCTGCACCCAGCCCGATTCGATAGCGTGGGCGGTGCTGAGCCCCCGGGCAATGTCGTGGGTCCACACATACGCCGCGAGGCCGTAGTGGCTGTCGTTTGCCATGCGGATTGCATCCGCCGCCTCCTCCCAGGGAATCGCGACCAGCACCGGCCCGAAGATCTCTTCGCGGGCAATGCGCCAGTCGTTGCGCACCTCGGCGAACACCGTGGGCTCGACGAAGTAGCCCTGGGAAAGCGGGCCGGTCTTCGGCGGCAGCCCGCCGGTGACCAGCCGCGCGCCCTGCTGCGCCAGCCCGTCGCCGATGTAGGAGCACACGCGCTCGAACTGGCGGCGGTTGATGAGCGCTCCCATGTCGGTCGCCTCCTCGAGCGGATCGCCGAGCTTCAGCGTTGCGAGCTTCGTGCGAAGCCGTTCGAGGAACGAGTCGAAGATCGAGCGATGCAGGAACAGGCGCGACCCCGCGGTGCAGGACTGGCCCTGGCGCGTGAAGCGCATGCCGTTCACGACGCCCTCGACCACGGCATCGTCGTTCGCATCCGCGAAGACGATCGCCGGGCTCTTGCCGCCGAGTTCGAGCGACACGGGGACAATGCGGTCGGCGGCGGCGTGCATCACCAGCTTGCCGACCTCGGTCGAGCCGGTGAAGGAGAGCTTTCGCACCAGCGGATGGCGCGCGAGCGCGGCACCCGCCTCTTCGCCGTAGCCGGTGACCACGTTCATCACGCCGGGCGGCAGGTGCTCCTGGCAGATGCGCGCCATCTCGAGCACCGCAAGCGGTGCGTCCTCGGCGGCCTTCAGCACCACCGTGTTGCCCGCGGCGGCCGACATGGCGATCTTCATCGCGCCGAGCACCACCGGGGAATTCCACGGGATGATCGCGCCCACCACGCCGATCGGCTCGCGCCGCGTATACGAAAGCACGTGCTCGCCGAGCGGCACGGTCTCTCCCTTGAGTTCGCTCGCAAGCCCGCCAAAGTAGCGGAAGAGATCCGCCGAGCCCTTCGCTTCCGGGCGCGACTGCGTGCGCAGGGCGTTTCCCGTCTCGGTGGCGATCAGGCGCGCGATCGGCTCGACCCGCGCCTCGAGGGCGTCGGCGATTCTCATCAGCAGGCGACCGCGCTCGCGCGGCGGCACCGCTTTCCAGCCCTCGAACGCGCGCGCAGCCGCTTTCACTGCGCGATCAATGTCTTCGGCGCCGCCGCGCGGCACCTCCGCGATCGCCGTGCGGTTGGCGGGATTCTCGACCTCGATCCAGTTTCCGCCCGCTGCCTCCACCCACTGCCCGTCCACCAGCATCGGCGCGCGCCTTGCCTGCTGCCCCGCAGCTGCCACCGGCTCCATGATTTCGGCCATGTCTCGTTTCCTCCGGGATGGTGCGAATGCGCTCGTTACTTCTTCCGGGCGTGGCCAAGGCTCTCGATGAGCTTGGGCTCCTTCTCGTTCTGCTCGCGCGCCGATTTCGTGTAGTCCTCTCTCGAGTGGTACCAGAGCGGCTG
>JBKJYI010000024.1:0-7077 GCA_046715855.1 Phycisphaerae bacterium | reverse complement strand
ATCCTGGAGTGGAACAATGATCTGCACGAGGCCGATCAGGCCGCTCGTCCAACGCGTAGGGAGTACGAAAAGCAAGAGCGAAATCGCCGCGAGTCCGGCAAGCAACTTACGAATGGAACCTGAAGGGGATCTACGTCGAGCCATGAGGCGAGATTATCGTCGAGGAGGGAACGCTGCGAAAGGCTGATTGGATGCCATGTCAGGTCGATCCAGTCGAGAGGGCATTCGAAGTCCGCGCGAACTGAAGTTTCGCGGCTCGCCAGAACGAAAGTTAGTAATCGTCGGCGTCGGACTCCATGGTCTGCTTCCAGGTGGAGAGATTTTCGAGGTAGACCGCGGTGCCGCGGGCGACGCAGCACAGCGGGTCGTCCACGACGGTTACGTTGAGCCCGGTGCGGGCGGCAATGACGCGATCGAGGCCGCGAAGCAATGCGCCGCCGCCGGCGAGATGAATTCCGTTTTCGACGAGGTCGGCAGCCAGCTCGGGCTCGGCGCTTTCGAGTGTCCTCATCACACAGGCGACGATCTGGTCGATCGGATCACTGAGTGCCTCGCGGACTTCCATGCTGGTGATTTCGCACTCCTTGGGCAGTCCCCCCACCACGTCGCGCCCGCGAACGCGCATGCTCATTTCCTGCTCCAGCGGCATGACGGAGTTGAGCTCGATCTTGATCCGCTCAGCGGTCTGCAAACCGATCATGAGGTCATGCTTGCGGCGCATGTAGGAGACAATTGACGCGTCCATTTCGTCGCCGGCCACTCGCAGGCTGTTGACCACGGCGATATCGGCCAGGGTCATGATCGCAACTTCCGTCGTCCCGCCACCGATATCCACGATCATCGACGCAGTCGCTTCGCCGATCGGCAGTCCGGCGCCGATTCCTGCGGCCATCGGCTCCTCGACGAGATATACGCGGCGTGCCCCGGCGCGCTCAGCGGAGTTATAGACGGCGCGCTTTTCGACGGCGGTGATGCCCGAGGGCACGGCGATAACCACGCGCGGCTTGATAAGCCGGCTGCGGCCATGCACCTTGCGAATGAAGTAGCCGAGCATGGCTTCCGTGATATCAAAGTCCGCGATGACGCCGTCCTTGAGCGGGCGGATGGCCTGAATGGATCCGGGCGTGCGGCCGAGCATTTCTTTTGCGACGTGGCCCACCGCGTTGCCGTCGCGAAGCACCTGGTTGGTGCCCTTGCGCACCGCGACCACGGAGGGCTCATTGAGCACGATGCCCTCGCCCTTGAGGCAGACAAGCGTATTGCACGTGCCCAGGTCGATGCCCATATCGACGCTGAACAGACCCAGTAGCGAATCAAAAATCACGACGGTACCTCTTGGCCGGGTCTCGCGGGTGGCTCGTTGTGCACGTAGTGCCAAACGATGGCACAACGTCCCTCAGCCATCATCGAATTCGCACACCCTCTTCCACCCGGAAGCGGGCAGGGTAAGACACATCGATTGAACTTCCGGCCCTGGCGTTTCGATTATGGCTCGCTGCGGCCGCTATCCTACCGTTGAGAGGCGCGAATTGAAAAGGCGCAAGCTGCAATACTTTCTGGGCCTTTGAGTGGGTCCGGATAACCGGATTTCACGGTCCCTGCGGACCACTCGGACCGATAAAGCAATCGGTGGTACGGCATTTGGAACCAAGGCCGTACCAGTGGACCCCGCCCAGTGCGTCGCAGCAAACACTCGTCGGGGTTTTAACGCAACTACGGTCACTCAAGCAGCATGCCCCGCCGGCGTCGCATTCATCCGGAATGCCGTCCATGTCGCAGTCTATTCTCGACTGGCTTGCAATGTCGCAGCTATCCGGGATCGAGTTGTTGTTGCAGTCACGGCTGGTCCCATGGGTGATGTCGCAGTCGTCGGGCACGCCGTTCGAGTTGCAATCGCTGCTCCCCCCGCAGCCGGGAACGTTGCACCCGCCGCAGGGAGATGCACAGTTGAGGTCGCATTGGTCGAGGATCCCGTTGCCATTGCAGTCGGCGCAGATGCCTACCGGACAGGCGAGTGCAGCTTGCAACCCCGGATGGTCAATTGCAGTTCCCGAGTTATAGTCGCCGCCGAAGCCGCAGAATCCACCTGAATTGATAGCGTAGACCAGACCGCTCGCGATACGTTCAACGGCCGATCCCGAGTTGCCGGGTAGAATATCGATGACATACCTTACCTCGGTCCCGACCTTCTGCTGGTATGGCCCACTGTGGGTTTGCTGTGTGTAGTTGTATTCGTTCAACGAGTAGGATGGCGGGCAAATCCCCGGTGGGTCGTCGTCAGCCCCATACCCTGTCATCCGTAGCGTGCTACCATCCGCGGGGGGAACGACGTTGGCCAATTTGTATGATGCGCCCTGCGCTTTGAGCGGGCTAAATCCGGTTTGGTCATTGTTGAACACCCCGAACTGGCACCAATCATGGTCGGGGATGTTAGAAAGATACTGACTTGGCACTATGGCATTTTTGTCAACCGGGTATTGGTATTGGGCCGGAGGATTGATGATCGTTCCGTTACAACTGGACAAGGGAACGTTAAACTGGACCACGGGAGCAGGGTGGATAAGCATATTCGAAACGCAATGCCCCGCGGTCAGAAGGCAATTCGATCGCTCATTGAACAGGAATCCCGTGCAAGGTCCGGGCAGGATCCGAGCGGACCCGGGGGTCCGAAGACGGAACCCGGTCGTCCGTCGGCCCGCAGATATATGCCATAGAAGCAGGCTCGCTTTGAACTCCAGCATCGGCGTAGTCGAGCAGGACCCTGTTTTCTCCCGTCCCGGCGCGGGCCAATAATTCGACCTCCACCGCTTCTCCGTTAAAATACGCGGAGGTATTTCCCCAGCGAACCAGCGCCGCGGAGTCGAGGTCCTGTACGTCCCCGTCCTCCTCCGAAGTAATCCGCAAGAACGAGGCGTTCCCCGCGCTCGGCGAGCCGCTCAGTTGCACCTCGCCGAAATACAACCTGATCCAGGGAGCGCCCTCGACCCGCACAACGTGCGAGAAGACAACACCGGGATCCGTCCCCTGCGTGGCGGACACCAGACCGGAATCAACATTAAGTACGACCTCCTGACTTGGAAGAGTAGCCGGCTGTGCAAGGGCACCCCGACAGAATACCAGCCACAAGAGCCCGCCAGCGACGACCGGGAAGGTTGATCGGTCCGCCAAGGATCCAAGCGTTGCCCGGCGACGGGCAAGCACAAGCGTCCCGGCAGTGAGCACCAATATTGTCATGGCCATCAGCCCCCACTCCGTAACCACAGGGATCGAGTCGCTGTAGACCCCCAGGCTGTGCCCGCTGCCCGCGGCTACGGCCGTGAAGATGCCGGTGGGGACGTCGGTCTGCCCAGCGAAATTGTACCCCCATCCGGCCAGGGTGCCATCGCTGCGGATCGCCAGCCCGTGCGGCCCCCCCGTGGCCACAGCGGTGAAAGTTCCGGGAGGGACGTTGAGCTGACCAGATTCGTTGCGCCCCCACCCGGTCAGCGTCCCATCGCCGCGGATCGCCAGGCTGTGAAACTGACCCGCAGCAACGGCGGTGAACGTGCCCGCAGGGACGTTACATTGACCGAAATCGTTTGCTCCGCAGCCCCACGCGACCAGTGTGCCGTCGTTGCGGATGGCCAGGCTGTGAACGTAGTTCGATGAGATAGTAACAAATGTTCCCGACGGAACATTAAGCTGTCCCGTCCCGTTGTTGCCCCACGCAGCCAGCGTGCCGTCGCTGCGGATCGCGAGGCTGTGATACCACCCCGCAGCAATGGCGTTGAACGTGCCGGCGGGGACGTTGATCTCGCCCTCGCTGTTGTTACCCCAGCCGGCCAGCGTGCCGTCACTGCGGATGCCCAGGCTGTGGTAGAAACCCGCGGCGACGGCCGTGAACGTGCCCGCGGGGACATCGACCTGACCGTTTTCGTTCCAGCCGCACCCGGCCAGCGTGCCGTCGCTGCGGATCGCCAGGCTGTGCACGTTGCCCGCGGCAACGGCGGTGTACTTGGCCGCCGGGAAGTTGAGGTTGCCGTAAGAATTGCCGCCCCACCCGGCCAGCGGTCCTGCGGCCTGTGCCGCAGCGGTCAAGAAACCCGTGAGAAGGATCGAAATAAGTAACACCTTGGAGATCCGATTGTTCATGCGAAAAGCTCCTTTCCCAAAACTGGCAAATGCATCGCATTCCGATGGTTTCAGGCTCCATCGTAACCGATTTTTCATAGCGCGGCAACGGAATTCCCTTCCCCGCACGGTCCGGGCAGGTCGCAATCAGTCTCAATTTTGAGCGATTTTCAAGCTGATTTATTGCTTTTCGCGGAGGTCTTCGGCCTCGCGGCGGAGGCGGGCGATGATCGCGTGCCACGTCTGAATGACGTCGGCAAATTCGTACTGAAGGATGTCGGCCAGAACGACTTCGTCGCCGGCAACGAGCGCGTCCTTAATTTGCAGGAGGACCTCGCGCGGCTTGCCGATGGCGTCGATCAGCGGCTCGTCGCGGATCATGATCGTTTCGGGGTCAAGGCGAAGAATGCTCAGCGACTTGGCCACCGCGTCGTGAATTTGCTGCCAGATTCGAAGGCAGTCGCCCAAAGCCTGCCGGGCGGCTGCTGATTTTCCTTCGGTCAACAGTTGAGCCACGTGCTGCGAGGCGGTTTCGGATTCATCGAGGGAGGTCGAGGCATTGGCCATGACGTCGATGACCAGCTCTTCCTTAGTGCTGGTGATGACATCGACGCGCTCAAACTCGGCGAGAGGCTTTTCGAGGGAGGCGATCATGTCCTGGGCGGGTATGGGTTCGCCGTCGCATAGAACTCCTGCGACAATTTTGTGCGGAGCGGGCAAGTTTGACTGCACGTGCCGGAGGGCGTCGCCAAGGGTGCTGCCCTCGATGCCTCCGTCATCGATCCGTTTGTCGTCCACGAAAACTTGCATGCGTCACCTTCACTCAAAGGGATGCTCAAACGGGTGGCATGGTCAAGCGAAGCGCCGCCATGCGTCCCGGAAGGTGATGCCGGCGCCCGATGAGGCCGGGCTTGGGCATGCCACCCAACTGCTCCGTTTGGTCGGATTCGATCGCGCTTCCCTAATTATTCTAGGGCGGGACCGCGGCGGCGTCTGTGGGCTTAAAAGGCGGCGGGATGCCCCACGGGGCGAGCATCGCAACCATATCGGTTACGCCCAATGGACGCGGCAGAGCGTAGAGTTCGCCGTACTTCACGCCGATCGACCCACCTTCGACGCCGGCGCCGCTACGTACGTAATGCTCCAGCCCGGCAAATCGCTCCTCGTCGAATTGTGACCGGTAGCAGCGGATGGCTTCGATTTTTCGCTCGATGGTGTCGCTGATGTCCACCACGAACTGGCTGTGCCAGTGAGTAATTTCGGCGGCGATTCGCGTCGGGCGGTAGACGAGGTGGTCAATGCGGAAGGGCTCCGAGCCGGCGAAGCGGTCGTTCCACTTGGTGAACTGCGAGTAAAAGCGCGAGGCTTCCGCGATGAGCTGGCCCTGGTAGTGGTCGGGGGAAGCTGAGGGAGTGCGACCGGCCATAGCGACCAGAATTTTTGGCTTGTAACGCCGAAGCGCGGTGCCGAGTGCGTAGCGGGCGACGGGGCCGTCCATGAGCTCGCGGTTGGGCAGTCCGAGCATTTCCACCACGTGCGCGCCGAGTATCCTCCCCGCCTCCTGCATCTCTTTGGCACGCGTTTCGAGAGTGCCGCGCGGAGTCGGCTCACCGGTGGTGAGGTGAACCATCCCGACCTTGTATCCTTGAGAAACGAGCTTGGCGACCGTACCGCCTGAGCCAATTTCGATATCGTCGGGGTGCGGAGCCGTGAAGATGATATCCAGTTTCGTATAGGCCACGGGCGATGCTCCTGCCAAAGGGCTGAATAATAGACCTCTGCGAAAGCGATGACAAATCGAGTGCGCCCGGTTAAACTCGTTTCGCTAAGTGTTGATCAGCCCCTTGTCCTCGAGGAGACCGTTCCATGCGTGTTTCGCGGTTACGATTCCTTCTTTTCGCGACCTTGCCCATGCTGGCATCGTGCAACTTGCTGACTCCCATTGCGATCATGGGGGTGGAGCGGAAGCGAATCCCTCCGGAATTCGACAAGCTGGCAGGGGCTCGCGTGGCAGTGCACGTTTGGACCGACCCTTCGACGCTTTTTGACTATCCCTATGCCCGACTCGAGCTTGCCACCTATCTCGGCGACAAAATCCACGCGGAAATGGGCCAGCGCAATCTGGCAGTGGAAGTCGTCGATCCCCGTGACGTGGAGGACTTTTTACAGAGGAATCCCGATGCAAGAATCAATCCGTCGGCCTTGGGCAAAAAATTTCAGGCGAATTATGTGATTTATGTCGAGGTGGCTAATTTCCAGATTCGCGATGCCAATGAGCCGCAGTTCCTTCGCGGGCGAATCAATGCGTCGGTCAGCGTTCACGACGTCATGACCGATGCACGCGACGCCCGCCGATACGAGCTGACCCCGGTGGAGGCCGTGTATCCGGAGGATCAACCGGTGCTGATCAATGCGATAAATTCTCCGATGGTGCGAGAGGCCACGTACCGCAAGTTTGCCGAGATGGTGGCGCGAAAGTTTTATGAGTACACCATTGAATTGTAGATCGCTTTTGCTGGGTCGAAACCTCCGCGCTCGCATCCCCACATCTCTCCTGTGGACAGACAAGGGCCTGTTTTTCGCAGGCGTGTTGTCCTTCTGCATATGGACGGTTCCGCTGCTTGGCGGGTGCCAGGCGGCCGCCTTTATGGCCGGTAGTCGCGGAGAGAAGGTCAAAGCTCAATTCAAACTGTCGGAAGGCCCGATCCTCGTATTTATCGACGATAAGAACGAGCGCATCGACTGGCCGGCGGCGCGGCGTTTTCTTTGGGACGACCTGTCGCAGGAGCTCATCCGCACCAAGTCCGCATCGAAAATAATCCCCCTCGAGACCGAGGACGCGCTCCGGCAGACGACTACCGACTTTGGCAAGCTGAGTTGCCGCAAAGTGGGCGAACTCGCTGGCGCGGACCAGGTGATATGGATCGAAGTTAAGGATTTCCTGGTGCCCGAGCAGATCACTGGGGC
>JBKJYI010000023.1:0-11352 GCA_046715855.1 Phycisphaerae bacterium | reverse complement strand
GCGGACGCCCTTGGGCACGTAGACGAACGAGCCGTCAGTGAAGACCGCCGAATTCAGCGTGGCGAAGAAGTTGTCGGAGTATGGCACGACCGAGCTGAGCCACTTTTGAATCAAGTCGGGGTGGTTGATTACGGCCTCCGAGAACGGGCAGAAGATGATCCCTAGTTCGGCCAGTTTACCCTTGAACGTCGTTGCGACGGAGACGCTATCGAATACCGCGTCCACGGCCACCCCGGCGAGGGCGGCGCGTTCGGCAAGAGGGATGCCGAGCTTCGCGTAGGTCTCCAGCAACTTGGGGTCAACTTCGTCAAGGCTTTTGAGGCCTTTTTTCTGCTTCGGCGCGGAATAGTAGATGATTTTCTGGTAGTCGATCGGCGGATAGGTGATGTTGGCCCAGGTCGGCTCCTTCATGGTGAGCCAATGGCGATAGGCCTTGAGCCGGTAATCAAGCATGAACTGCGGCTCGCCCTTCTTGGCCGAGATGAGACGAATGACATCTTCACTCAAGCCGGGCGGCACGCTGTCGGTTTCGATGTCGGTGACGAAGCCGTACTTGTACTGCTGTTTCTCCCACCGATCGAGCGTAGTTTCCGTTGCTGTGGTCATAGTTTTCTCAGCGAGCCGCTAACTTCAGTTCGCGCGGACTCGGTATTCTAGTGAAGCCGCCCCATCGCAGTCGCGGCTCTGACCAGGTGGGCAGAGCCCACCGTACAATCAGGCAGAAAAGCTCGAGCCGCAGCCGCAGGTGCTGGTCGCGTTGGGGTTCTGGAACACGAACCCACGTCCCATCACTTCGTCCTTAAAGTCGATCTTGGTGCCGTCGAGATAGAGCAGGCTCTTGCTGTCGCAGACGATGTCCACGCCGTCCTGCTGCCAGTGCTCGTCGACTTCGTCGTTCTTGCTCTCGGTGAGGTCGAGCGAATAGCTGAATCCGCCGCAGCCGCCGCCCTTGACGCCCACGCGAAGGTAAAGCGGCTTGGGATCTTCCCCGGCCTTGCGAGAGGCTTCGTGCTGCTGCTCGACGATATTTTTGACTTCCTTGGCTGCTGTTTCCGTTAACATGACTGGCATTGTATTTACTCCTTCAATGAGGCGGCTGTGCTATCGGCAAGAGCCTAATTCGTTCCCGACTTTCGTGTTTCTACGCGAACCGGCACCAAATCGAAAGCGATCTGGGCCAGAACGATTTTACTCATGAACTCCAATAACCCCTGATGCACCCGTTGCATCGGGGCGGTGATGCGGCAGGTCGGCTCGAGCGTGCAAGGGTCCTTCGCGTCGGCGTGCGAGGAGCAGCATTGGGTGAGTCGCGGCGAACCGTCGATGGCCTCGATCACGTCAACCAAGCTAATCAAATTCGCCGACCGCGCCAGCCGGTAACCGCCTTGTACGCCCCGTAACGAGGTTACCAATTCATGATTCACAAGCTGATGAAGCACGCCTGCCAAAACCGGCAACGGAATGCTGGTCGCATCGGCGAGTTTACGGGCACTCATCGTTTCCGGAGCGTGTCGAGCAAGCTCGGAAAGCGCCACCAAGGCGTAATCCGCTTTTCTGGTCAATGCGAGCACTGGGTCCCTCGTGAGGCCGAGCCAACCTAGCCCGGTAATTAATATACGACCAAATCGGTAGAATTTCAATACCTCAACCAGTTCTTACATCTTGCTGCCCCGGGTCGGAAAACCAATAAACCTGGCAAAAGAACGTAGAATTGATTGCGTTTTAGTCTGAATTTTGGTATATTTCAACTTGTTTCGGAGTTTTGTTATGGAACAGGCATTCGTGGTTTCCGCGTCGGAACTGCGTGGACGAAGCGCCGAACTGCTGGACGGGATCGAGAACGGTCGTGTCCTGATTCGAAAGCACGGTGAAGACCGAGCCTATCTGATCAGCGCACGCGAACTTCGTTCCTTGAAAGAGACCATCGCGATTCTGGAGGATCGCGAGCTCCTCAAGAGCATCAAACGGGGAATCGAAGACATGGCCGCAGGAAACGTCCGGCCAGCCGAGGATGTGTTCGCGGAGATCGAAAGCAAGTTCAAAGAAGATGAAGCGTAGGGATTGGGGTGAGTTCGGCCGAATATTCGGTTCAGCTTTCTGAGAATGCAATTCGAGACCTGGAGTATCTTCACAAGAAATACGGCAGAAAAACATACGAGACGATCAAGAACCTTAACTCCGACCTGAAATATGAGCCGGAAAAGAAAGGTGAGCCGCTTCGCAGTCAGCTCAAGGGTTTTTATTCCCGCCACTATTCGAGGTTCCAGGATAATCTTCCACATCGACAAGGGTCGATACGTCGTACTTGCCATTGCTGCTGGATTCCATCAAAGTGGATCGCGCAACGACATTTACCGAATCGTTGAGCGACTCTTGGCCTCAGGCATGATCGAACCTATGGAAGGCGAACTTCGTCCTCCCGAGTTGGACTAATGGTATGGATTGGGGATTGCAAAACCGGCTGAATTCGATCATTTCACCGCAAACGGGCCGATGCGTGATGCTGGCCGTGGATCACGGCTATTTTCAGGGTCCCACCACCGGGCTGGAGCGGCCGGCGGAGACGATTCGGCCGCTGCTTCCCTATGCCGACTCCTTGATGGTGACGCGCGGAGTGCTGCGGTCGAGCGTTGACCCGGCCAGCCAAACGCCGGTTGTGCTGCGCGTTTCGGGCGGCACGAGCGTTTTGAAGGAGGATTTGTCGGACGAGGAAATCACCGTCTCGATCGAGGACGCCATCCGTCTCAATGCGGCCTGTCTGGCGATTTCAATTTTTGTGGGCTCGGCGAATGAGAAACAGACGCTGGCGAACCTGGCGCGGCTTTGCGACGAGGGTCAGCGGTATGGAATTCCGGTGCTGGCAGTCACGGCGGTCGGTAAGGAAATGGTGCGCGATGTGCGGTACTTAGGATTAGCATGTCGAATCGCAGCGGAGTTGGGGGCGCACATCGTCAAGACGTACTACTGCGAAGGCTTCGAAAAAGTAGTGGCAGGGTGCCCGGTCCCGATCGTGGTGGCGGGTGGAAAAAAAATTGAGGAGCGCGAGGCGCTCACGCTCACGTACAACTCTGTATCAGCGGGCGCGGTCGGGGTCGATATGGGCCGCAACATTTTTCAATCCAAGTGGCCTGTCGCAATGATCCGCACGGTTCGGCAAATCGTCCACGAGAAAAAAACGGACGCACAAGCCTGGGACGAACTCCAACGCACGATTGGTTAGTAAAGTTTAAACCACAGAGAACACAGAGGGCACAGAGAAGGTTTTAACTCCTCAAGCAGAAATGAAGGCCGACCTCAAGCCGACTTCGAGCATGGATGAAATTGAGCAAGACCCTCAGACTGGCAAAATTATTGGCGCGGCGATCGACTTACACCGCGTGCTGGGACATGGGTTTCTGGAACAAGTTTATCAGGAGGCTTTGGCAATCGAACTTGTTGAGCGAGGCGTTCCCTTTGTACGTGAAATGCCTATACCCATTTCCTATCGAGGGCGGCAACTCGCATGCCCATATAAAGCTGATTTTGTCTGCTTCAATGAAATCATCGTCGAGCTCAAGACAGTCTTGACGATCACGGCGGTCGATCAGGCACAAGTAATCAATTATTTGAAAGCGACAGGCTTTCGTCGCGGCCTTCTACTCAACTTTGCAACACCCCGAGTCGGAATCAAACGATTTGTTTTGGACGCCTCAAGTTCCTCCACCTACACTTCTGTGTCCTCTGTGCTCTCTGTGGTTATTTGATCTGATCGGCGTAGGCCGCGAGTTCTTCCGCGAAGTCGCGCATGCGGATGCCGTACATTTTTTCGGCGATCGCGGGGTCGCAGACGCTGCCCTCCTGCGACATTTGGACCTGGCCGACGTCGAAGCGGAACAGACCTGCGGATTTCACGAACATCTCGGCAAAAGCCATCAGCGGCGTGCTTAAGACCGCAATCGCTTTGGCGACCGGGACGGGCTGCGATACGAAAGGTTTCCATTTCTTCGCGCAAGGAATCAATGCGCGGCAGGTTTCGTAGAGTTCGATCCAGGAGTACGGACGCGGCCCGCCGAGTGGGATAATTTGGCCGATAGTTTCGGGCCGTAACAATGATTCGACAAAGCAATAAGCAACGTCCTTTACCGAAACCGGCTGCAACTTCGCAGTACCGCTTCCAAAGTACGGGATCACTGGCGGGACGAGGCCGCACATGAATCTCTTCATCAGTTGCATGAACTCGCCTTCGGGACCATGAATGATGCTGGGGCGAAAGATGGTCCAATCGAGGCCGCTTTTGCGGACGGTTTCTTCGGCGGCCCACTTGGTCTGGTGGTACTTGGATATGGCGTTAGGGCGAGTGCCAAGGGCTGACATGTGCAGGTAGCGACGGATGCCACGATTGCAAACGGCATCGACGACATTTTGCGTGCCTTTTACGTGGATGCGGCGAAACGTCTGTCCGCGCAAAGGGCGGGCGATGATGATGCCCACGAGGTGGATGGCGGCCTGACTCCGTTCCAGCGCCGCGCGTAGGGCCTTTGCGTCGAAAAGATCGCCCGCGACTGCGACGAGCCGGTTGGGGTTTATTTCGCGATGTTGGGTGTAGAGTTTTTTGGGCGATCGAACCAGACACACGGGCGTGATCCCGCGGGCCAGCAATTCGCGGACGATTGCGCGGCCTACAAAACCGGTGGCGCCGGTGACGAAAACGCTGGAAATCTTGGGCTTTTCTTCCACCATATTGCTTCCAACTTGCACCGCAAATGAATCCTAAGATTGAGAATGGGAGCGGTAAAGACTGCGGTTTTCAAAAAGTACGAGCAGCACGCGCTATAGCGCGACCTCCGCGCCTGGCTTCACATAGGGTTCGTGCAATTTAACCGGCGGCGTGTGCGTTTTGCGCAGCTTGAGATTGAGCATTTCGACGAACACCGAAAAGGCCATGGCGAAGTAGATGTATCCCTTGGGAATGTGGCGGTCGAAGGCCTCAGCGATCAGCGTGACGCCGATGAGCAGGAGAAAACTGAGGGCCAGCATTTTCACCGTGGGATGACGCTGGACGAAAGCGCTGATGGGACCCGCGAAGAGGACCATAAAAATGACGGAAATCACCACGGCGGCGATCATGATGCCGAGTTGATTGGCCATGCCCACTGCGGTAATGACCGAGTCCAGCGAGAACACAATATCGAGTAGCAAAATCTGCACGATGACGCTGGAATAAGAGGGCGCAATGCGGATGGAGCCGTGACCCTCGTCGCCTTCGAGCTTGCTGTGGATCTCATGCGTGCTCTTAGCCAGCAGGAACAGGCCGCCGACGATGAGGATGATGTCGCGGCCGGAGATTTCCTGGTGGAGGACGGTAAAGAGCGGTGCAGTAAGGCGGATGATCCAGGAGATGCAGAACAGGAGTCCAATGCGGGTGATCATGGCCAGCAGAAGTCCCAGGTTGCGGGCTTTCTTTTGTTGATCGTCGGGGAGCTTGCCCGCGAGGATGGAGATGAAGATGACGTTGTCGATGCCTAAAACAAGTTCGAGCGCGGTGAGGGTGAGGAATGCGATCCATGCCTGCGGGTCCGATAGCCACTCCATGAATACGATTCTCCAAGCGACTGGTTGATGTCAAAGCATGATCAAGCCGACCGCACGGCTTTCTCATTCTAATCGTGTCAAAGAAGTGGGATGGTAGCGGAAGAGTTGTTCCCGTACAGCCCGGAAGCGCCGGCTATTTGCGGCGGCGGGAGGCGGCTTTGCCATTCGGGGTCAATGGACACGACCAGGAGGAGATCGACGATCTCAAATGATTCGTCCGGCTTGTAAACGATCGCCGTTCGCCCGCTCGGGGAGCGAGCGACAAACTCCGGGTGGTGAATCTCCAGATGACGACCATCGGCTAAATTGAGTCGAAAAGGTTTGAATGGCTGAGCTCGAATTACTTGCAATAACTGATCGATGGTCATCGTCGTATCCCGAAAAAAAACTACTCCTTACCCTTCCAGCATCGAGGCGATTTCCTCGGTGGTCGGAGCGGCAGGGATGCGCTGAATCGGCTCGTTGTGCTCATCGAGGCGGAGGACGCGCGGTTTGTGGCGGCCTTCGCGGACGGTAGCCTCGTCGAGCCAGCAAAAGGACATGATGATGATGCGGTCGCCCACGCACGCGTGGCGGGCGGCGGCGCCGTTCATGATGATGCGGCGGGAGCCGAACGGCTCGGCGATGATGTAGGTTTCCAGCCGCGCCCCATTGTTGATGTTGGTGACCAGGATTTTTTCGTAAGGGTAGAATCCAACGGCCTCCAGCAATTCGATGTCGATGCCCAAACTGCCCTCGTAGTGAAGGTCGGCATGGGTGACGCAGGCCTGGTGGAGCTTGGACTTGAGCAGTTCGATTTTCATCTCGTTTTGTTCCCGAAACGCTGGAGTTAACCTATTCAGTGTCGTCTGCCGCATCCTTGCCGCTACATATTGTATACGTTTAAAGTGCTTGTCAAAGTTCGCCATTATTTCCGAAAAAGCAACGACTTTAGCAGCGGCTCGCCGAAACCCGAGCTAGAATCGATTATTGGGTGCGTAGTTGACGTTTAGTGAAAGGTGACGGGAGACAATCATGAAGTTCGTTTTAGCGACCTTGGTGCCGATTGCGGGACTCGGGCTTTGCATTGGTTTTTGCTGAGGCCACCCCTTGCGCATGCTCGGTACGGGCATGATGGTGGCGGGCATTCCCCTTATGGCGATCACGTTTCCGAAACGGCGCAAGCCGAAATAGTCGTCGGTAGTGATCTGCGCATTTCAGCGATACCCTGCTTCATTCGTGATACGCGTAGAAGCTTGAGGCGAATCCATGGGCGACATCCGAAGCAGGCACGAAGCGTGGCTGCTCCAGGCCGAAGATGATTTTCGCTGGGGACAAGATTCGCTAACTTCCGGTCACTTTGCGCAAACCTGTTTCGTTGCGCAGCAAGTGGGCGAGAAAGCGCTAAAGGCGCTGGCCATACATCGCGGTTTCGATCTGATTAAATCAAACTCCATCGCTCAATTGGCCAAAGAGCTTGAACTCGATCGCTCCCTGTATGGGATGGGCTTGGTACTCGATCCTTACTACAACTCAGGTCGATATCCAGAAAATACTCCCGGGACAATTGCGCCTGTCAAGCGTTTACAAAGCAGTTGGCAGAGTCGGCCCTTTCACATGGTCACCTTATTCTCGACCAAGTAGCCACCGAGATCAGATCAATAGACACGCCATCTGGCTCTAACTAATGCCTTGCGACTTAGCGCCTCCTTGTCGCGGTCACGAATCCGGTTTTAGTGAGCCAACCAACGATTCAACTTCACGCGTAATCGATTCCGATTTCACCAGATTTAGCGCGGCGTTGATGTCGCTGCCGAATTCGCGGTCGGCCTCGGCGGCGGGTATTTGCTCTCGGACGGATTCAAGTGCCTGCCGGATTGCCGGGGCGAGTTCGCTCGGCGGAGTGAAATCGAGGGCCTGAGCGGCTATCAGCAGTTCGATTCCTAATACATGTTCCACGTTATCCACAATCTGCCAGCACTTTAGGGCGGAAGTGGCCCCCATGCTGACGTGGTCCTCCTGGCCGCCGGAGGTGGGGATGGAATCGACACTTGCCGGGTGGCAAAGCACTTTGTTCTCGGAAACCAGCGCCGCGGACGTGTAGTGCGCAATCATGAATCCGCTGTTGAGCCCGCTATTCGACATTAGCGCCTGTGGCAACCCGTAATGCGTGTCGTTAACCAAGAGGTACTGGCGCCGCTCCGAGCTGCTGGCGAGTTCCGCCACTGCGATGGCCAAGTAGTCGAGCGTGAGGGCCAGCGGCTGGCCGTGGAAATTGCCGCCGCTGAGGATCGCTCCTTCGAAGACCAGCGGATTGTCGGTGACGCTGTTGATTTCGCGATAGGTGACCTGCTCGACATGGTCGAGCGCGTCGCGGGTCGCGCCGTGCACGGCCGGCACGCAGCGGAGCGAATAGGGGTCCTGCACCCGGACGCCGTAGGGCTTGCTCGGGTTCGCAGGCCGATTTGCCAAAAGTTCGCGGATATTGTGTGCGACGGTCAATGCCCCCGGGTGTGGCCGAATCGCGTGAATGCGAATGTCGAAAGGCTCAAGACGGCCACGCACGGCCTCCAGAGACATGGCCGCCACGATGTCGGCGATTTTGCAGAGCCGCCGAGCGCGAACGCAAAGAGCAGCGGCATAGGCGGACATGAATTGCGTGCCGTTGATGAGCGCCAGACCTTCCTTGGCGGCGAGTTTGACGGGTTCGATTTCGACTGCGGCGAGTGCTTCGGCGGCTTTGGCCGTTTTACCATTGGTTCGGATTGCGCCGCGTCCGATCAACGGTAACGCGAGATGCGCCAGTGGCGCCAGATCGCCGCTGGCGCCGAGTGATCCTTTCGAGCGAACCAGAGGGAGAAGGTCCGCGGACAGCATCTGAGCCAGCAACTCGAGGGTTTGAGGTCGGATACCGCTGTGTCCGCGCGACAGCGACTGCAGCTTAAAAAGCATCATCAATCGAACGATTTCGTCCGGCACGGGATCACCTACGCCGACGGCGTGAGACATGAGCAGGTTTTCCTGCAAGGTCTCCAGCTGGTCGGCCGAGATTTTGCGGTCGCAAAGAGAGCCGAAGCCGGTGTTGATCCCGTAGAAGAGGCGGTCTTGTTGAATGAGTTGTTCAAGATGCTCGCGGTTTTCCACGACGGTGGCCATGACCGAAGCGGCCACATGGGTCCGGATCGGATGGCCAAAAATATTGGCGATAACCGAAGGGGTTATGTTTTGCCCATCGATCGGAACAACGAGACGATTACTATCCATTAGGAAGCCACCCGTAAACCGCAGGATTATTGCATTTGGTGCTCGCGCCTGGGAATCATACCTACCAGTGACAGCCAGGCATCATAACGGAGAAACTACCGGGTGCCCGAATTTTTAAAGTATTAGCAGTACGGTTTGCCCACGACCTTCTATCCGCCGATAATGGAGAGTACTCAGGTTGTCAGAGAGAAGCGTATCTCGGCGAACTCGTTAACGATGACCTTCCAAGCCCGGTGAACTACCGAGGAAAGCTAGCATGTGCGGAATTATTGCCTACGTAGGTCAGAAGCCTGCTCTTCCCATCCTGCTGGAGGGCCTGCGGCGGCTGGAGTACCGCGGGTACGACTCGGCGGGCGTTGCGCTGGTTAACGGGCCTGGAATCGAGATCACCAAGTCGGCTGGGCGGCTTTCATGCCTCGAACAATTGGTCGATCCCAACAAAGCATCGACCACGGGCATCGGACATACCCGCTGGGCAACTCACGGCGCCCCCACCGATGTGAATGCCCACCCGCATCCCGATGCGGCCGGGCGGATCGCAGTCATACACAACGGAATTATCGAGAACGACCGGGCGCTGCGAACCTATCTGGAGCGTCAGGGGGTTGTATTCCGGAGCGAGACCGACACAGAGGTCCTCGCACATTTGATATCCATGTTTTACGAAGGAAACCTGGAGCAGGCCGTTCGCAAGGCACTCCAGGAGGTGTCTGGCACTTATGGAATCGCGGTGGTTGCGGCCGATGAACCTAGCGTAGTGGTTGGCGCGCGGCGCGGGAGCCCGTTGCTCATCGGCGTAGGCAAGGGCGAGCATTTTCTGGCGTCGGACCCCGCGGCGGTGCTGGCACATACTACGCAGGTCGTTTATCTCAAGGATGGCGAGATGGTGCGGATTTCGCCGGATAACGTGCGGATTACGACGCTCGATGCCATACCCGTGCAGCGCGAAACCGAAGAGATCGAATGGACGCTCGAGCAGATCGAGCTCGACGGCTACGAGCACTTCATGCTCAAGGAGATTTGTGAGCAACCTACGTCGGTGGGGACGTGCCTTCGTGGACGCATCGACTTGAAAGAAGGCGCGGTCCATCTGGGCGGGCTCCGCGATTGCACGCGCGAGCTGACGCGAGCCAAGCGAATCATTTTGACGGGCTGCGGGACGGCGTGGCATGCGGCACTGGTAGGCGAATACTTGTTCGAGGAGCTGATCCGAATTCCCACGGAGACCGAGTATGCCAGCGAGTTTCGCTATCGAAACCCGGTCATCGACGATGGCACCGTTGTCATTGCGGTATCGCAAAGCGGCGAAACGGCTGACACGCTGGCCGCGCTGGGCGAAGCGAAAAATCGGGGGGCCCTCACGTTGGGCGTGGTGAATGCGGTGGGCTCGACCATTGCGCGCGAGACCGACGCAGGAGTTTATTTGCACGTTGGACCCGAAATCGGCGTGGCCAGCACCAAAGCGTTTACTGGACAGGTCGCTGTTCTCGCGTTGATGGCCTGCTACCTTGGCCGGCGAAAACATCTTTCCCCGTCGGCATCGACTCAATTTGTTACTGCGCTTTCGGAGATTCCCAATCAGATTGCAGCGATTCTGGAGCACGCCGACGATGCCAAGGCCATCGCGGAGCGGTATGCGAATCGCGAAGCGGGGCACGAAAACTGGCTCTATCTAGGCCGGGGATACAACTATCCCGTTGCACTGGAAGGCGCATTGAAGCTGAAGGAAATCAGCTACATTCATGCGGAAGGCTTGCCGGCGGCGGAGATCAAGCACGGTCCGATCGCGCTCATTCAGGAAGGCATGCCCGTCGTGGTGATTGCGCCTGCGGGAAGCCAGTACGACAAAATCATGAACAATATTCAGCAAGTTCGGGGACGCGGCGGAAGCGTGATTGCAGTTGCCACCGAGGGGGATCGCGAGATTGCCAAGATGGTCGATCATGTGTTTTACGTGCCCGACACGCTCGAGCCGCTTCAACCACTGCTTACGGCGATTCCTCTGCAACTGATTGCATACCATGCAGCCGTTTTGCGCGGTTGCAACGTAGACAAACCACGCAATCTGGCAAAGAGCGTAACCGTGGAATGAGAGCCATTATTGGCGAGCCGTCAGGTTTCATCGCCACGGAATGAAACACCTACCAGGAAGCCACGAATTCCCTGGGTGCAGTGGGTGACAAGAGCATCGATCCAGGGAAGTGAATTGTCGGTGCTGAATTCGCGCACATAAACCTTCGCGCGCCTCTCCAACTTTTGACGGAACCAGAAAGCGCATCCTCCTTCAGACACGTTATGCAGGCTGCACGCAAAAGTGTTTCTGGACGTGGACGGGTCGTTGGTGACTTCCAACTGCAAGCCTTCCGCAATCCTTGTTGCCCCGCGCTTCCCAAGATACGTATCGGCTTCACCGCTGGATTTGGCGCTCCGCAACAACACTTCCACCTCGGCGCGAAGCTCTGAGTGATTTCGGCGTGGTCGCATGAGAATGGAAATACAATGGTCCTTGCTGACGCTCAATGATCAACGCGACAAGAC
>JBKJYI010000022.1:0-10721 GCA_046715855.1 Phycisphaerae bacterium | reverse complement strand
ATCGTATCCCTGCTGTTAGGTGTCTGTCAACCAAATGACAGTATGCGTCGTTGCAGCGAAAAAGGCTGTGTTTTAGGGGACGTTTGAGCCATAAATCAGGTAGGCCTCTCCGCCATTTACCCTGCCTTCGCCAGTGCTCGGGTCGCGGCGGGGATCCGCCAGTACAGCACCGATCAGGATATCATCGCGACCATCCCCATCAACGTCGCCAGCAGTCGCTAAGCCATGCGACCGCCCGCGGTCCTGTTTAATTGGGTTGCCAAAATCTGCGGAGCCTGCGTCGCCGCCTCCGAGGAAGTCACCGGCCCGCCGACCAGCAATCATCAGGCCGCGCAGGCGCGACGTACCCAATTGATCGATGTTGATGGTTGGATCGGTAAGCGTGCATGCGACGCCTGCGGCACAATCGGCCGCGCCTGAACATGGTGTGGTCGTCCCCTGGCAGGTGCGAATTTCATCCAAGCGGTTTTTGCCCAGGATAATGTAGACCAAGCCGGCCTGCTTGAGTTCATCATCGCCGGGCACCTCGTCGCGGATGCCGTTCAAATCGAGATCGAGGCCCAGGGTGGCAAGCGAGTCCACGCTGTCATTTGGATTGGCGTCAAATCGTGGTGATGCATTGGGCGCAGCGATGAGCAGATCGTTAAGACCGTCATTGTCCACGTCACCGGCATTGGCGACGTTGAACCCGAAAAGCCCCTTTTCGCCGCCCACGGTTGCGCCGCGGATTCGGACCGCGACTGGGCCGCCTGTTGGCGTGCGTCTCTGTGTGAGCAGGGTTTGGACGCTGATACCGCTCTCGGGGCTGACGATGTTGGTGCCTCCAAAGAAGATAATCACCTCGCCAGTACCGCCGCCGGCGTCGGGACTGCTGAATGCCAGATCGAATATCCCATCGGCGTTGAAGTCGAAATCGCCAGCCAGGCTCGTTCCGAGTCCATCCTGCGTGTCAGATTTGATCAAGATTCCATCGAGCCGTTGTGAACTGGACGGACCCAAGGCAATCTTGCTGAGCGGAAAATCGCCTTCGAGACCCCCGCCACCGCTTGTCCCAGGAGATCGCCGGAAGGCGATGTAGAGGCGGCCCTGTCCACCACCCGACCGGGGGGCGCCAACAGCAATATCATCGCGTCCATCGCCATTGAAGTCGGAAATCCCGAGTAGGTTTTCGATCCTGTCGTCCACGTCACCTGAAATTCGCACTGCACCGATTGGATCATCTCGGCCGTCCCCGCAGTGACTTGCGAACCCAGCCACGTATTGATGCGGAGTCGGCGGGACTCCATTCCAAAGATCGCTATGGTTCATGAAGTAAGCCACGCCGGAATCGGCAATATCCGTTTCGATGCCGTCCACCTCAAAGGTTTCAGCGGTACGGCCCGGAGCACTGATCAAAAGGTCCGCGCTGCTTTCGTCGCTTCCCAGCGGGTAGCTCACGGTAATGGAAGTTCCAAATTCGTCTCCCGCTTCGCTTGACAAAATCCGTGCGCCGAATGGTTCCAAGGGCAACATGCAGACGCTTTCTGGACACTCATCATTCGAGGTGCAGGGATCGCCTCCATTGTTGCCTGCAACACACTCAAACGGTGTTGGATAAAAACCGGAACCCGCATTTGGACCAAAAAAAGTTCCCAAGCAATTGTCAAACCCTACCGGGACTTCGAGAGTAAAATTGGTGGGACATATCTCTTCCGCTATCGGCACAGCAGGCGGATAAAAAGTGATATTATCCCCAGGCGGCAGCTCGAATCGGAGCCACTGCGGAAACGCCAATCGAACGCCGAAGCCAACCGTTGGACCAATCACCGTGTCAAAAATGTCGTCGCTGCCTTCCACACATTCATCGGGCGTCTCGGGACCGGGGTCGGGCGGATCCCCTTCCTGAAACTCCTGGCGATCGTCCCAAACCAGTTCCACATCGAATGGCCTGGTTTCCCGGCTTGTAAAATTCTGCCCGACGGTATCCAAATTGATCACCGGCGCCCCCGCGTCCGGATTGTTCAGAATAGAATTCTCGCTACTGACAATAACAACTCCGCCGCTTATGAAGTGAGGAACTGAGACCCAAGTAAACGTAGCCGATGTGATGCCTCCGCCAGTCAACAAGTCCCGATTGAAATCGATCGACCGAGTTCTTGGGAAACCGAATGCCAGCTCTTCCTCTCCATCCCCGTCAATGTCAGGAAGGGCGGTGACCTCGGACATGCCATCGGTTTCAGTGGAGGTGTCTTCGTCTGTCCGCACACCGGTTAACGCCACTCCCCGTAACAAATCCCCCACGGCGAGCGAGTTCAAGTTGAATTCCCCGTTTAGCCGAGCCGCACCTCGTTCTCCGTATACGAGATATGCTTCACCGGGGCCTACACCACTTGGATTCAAAAAAAACGGTTTCCCGTAGCGCGCGGCGATGACGAATTCGTTGAGGCCGTCGCCGTCGTAGTCGTCGGCTTTGGTGAAGGCGGAGCCGGCGTTGTCCTCGAAGTTCACCCCGCCGAAGATGGCCCCGTCAAGCCGCGGGGCGGGTTCGACGATGGAGCCGAGCCAGGCGATGGCCGGCAGCGACGAGACCCGCACGGGACGCGGCGAATTTTCCGAAATGGGCGTTTCGTCGGTGAGGTTGAGGCGGACGGTGATCTGGAACAGGCCCGAGGTTGCGCTGGTGAAGGTTGCCGTCCGCAGGCTCATCAGCCCGCCGGTGATGATGGGAATTACCGGGCCGGTGGGCACATTGGCTGACGTTAACCGCTGTGCGAAAACGTCCACAGTGCCCGCATTGTTCGGGGCGTTGGTCGTCCAGCGAATGGTGACGGGCGTGTTGGGAGCCACCGCCAATGTCGTATTGGGCTCGGTCACGGTCAGAGTGATGCTTCGCGTCACGATGACGCGGCCGGCCGAGTAGTCGGTTACCGGCGGGTTGATGCCGTCGCGGATGGTGGCCCCGATGAAGTAGGTTCCTTCGGGCACGCCGCTGGGAAACTGCACCTGGGTGTCGGAATCGGAGAGGTCGTCGGCAATGATGGTGAAGCCGTTGTTGATGTTGGTGTCGGTGTCGTAGAAGACCTCGATGGTCCCGGTGGCGCCTTCCTGGGGGACATTGGCCGTAAAGCGAATGGTGAAAGTCTCATCCTTAAAGAGTTCAACGTCTGCACTTCCAGGGTTCGTAATCGTAATGGTGGGGGTGACGATGGTGCCTTCGGGTACGACGCGGATCGTCGGCGTATCGACACCCGGGGCGGGGATGGTCACGATGCGATCAAGCTGTCCGGCGGCGACCGTGGCGGCGACGGACATGCCGCTATCGGTGGCCGAGATTCCAAGTGTGTAATCGCCTGCCGCCAAGCCCTCGGTGCGGAAGGAAACTGTGCCGACGTTGCCTTCGCCGATAGCAAGCTGAGTGCCGAGGCGATCGGCGGGGGCCGAGAGGGTATCGTCGCTATCCAGATAAAAGAACCGCCACTGGACCTCGCCCTCGGGGTCGCGGGCGTCGAACGACACTGTGACAGTATCTCCCTCGGGAACCACCGTAAGCTCCTGGGCCGGGAGGATGAAGACGGGCGAGGGCGATCCCTGGACCTGAATGACGCCGGAACTCTCGGCAAGGTCGGCTTCGCCATCGAGCGTGAACGAAATTCCCACGCGATGAAAACCAACTCCGGCCTCCGATGGATCGAAATCGAAGAACTTGTTGGATCCGGCCTGGAGGTTGGTAGCGATGACTACTTCGTCGCCGATGGCTGGACTGTTGAGGCTGGAATCGGCCACCGCAAAGCGATAGCCGCTGATGTTGGTGGCATCGCTGGGCACGTTGTACCGGATCTGGAAGGGCGGATCGAGCAGGGATATGCCAAAGCTCGACGAGGGGGTGACGATCTCACCCCTGCCGCTGCCGGGACTGCCATTATCATTGTCATTATCGTTGCCGTTCCCCACGCCCTGCGGACAACCCGCGAGGAGCACGAGCATGAAGAGGAACGGCAGCACAATGAGGCAACCGATGCAGGACAACCGACCGTTGCTGGAGGTCAACTTCATAGCGTAAGTACTCCGAAATTCGCAAGGCGTGAAGCATCAGGCGACCGCGGACGGCGCGAGCGGCTGGTGCTGCTTCGATCCCATCAAGTTTTGGCCTATGGTGCGCGGAGAGACAGCCTCCGGGCGCACACGTGGACAGCGAGTTATACGTTGTCACTAAACGCCCTGTCAACCGATTTGAGCCTCTCACCGACATTCGGTACTGGTACGATTTGAATTTCGGGTGCCATGGCCAAGGGCAGCGCCGCCATGCCGGCGCCCGATACGGCCGGACTTAGGCATGCCACCCGTGAAATCATACCAGCACCTGAAATTCCATCGACTTTAAAGGATGCCGATTTCCCTGCGGAACCTGGTTGGAGGCTCTGTTGGCGACGCAACGTGGGTGTAGAATCGATCTCAAACGCGAGGCCGCCATGCTGCAATCTCCCAAATCCGTTCGTCCCGATCTCCACAATCCATCGCTCGCCGGAATACGCACCCTGGTCGTCGGTTTGGGGCGCTTTGGCGGCGGTGTGGGCGTTACACGATGGCTGGTGGGACAAGGCGCCATAGTTACCGTTACCGACCAGGCCGACGCGGGCTCCCTTGTCGAACCCCTAGAGCAAATCGCGGGGTTGCCCATTTCTCTGCGGCTGGGAGGCCACGAGGCTTGCGACTTGTCGCAAACCGACCTGGTGGTCGTTAATCCGGCCGTCAATAAAAGGAAGTCCGACTTCTTCCTCGAAATCTTACGCCGAAAAATTTCGTGGACGACGGAAATGAACCTTTTTTGCGAGCGATGCCCGGCCCCGGTGGTTGGGGTGACTGGAAGCTTTGGCAAAAGCACGACGTCGGCCATGCTGGCTCATATTCTAGAAGCGAGTAGCCGGACTGACACGGCGGTGTTCTCGGGGGTGCATCTGGGGGGGAACATTGGGCGGACACTTTTGGCCGACTTGCCATTCATTAAGCCAACCGAAGTGGTGGTGTTGGAAATGTCCAATGCCCAACTGGAGGATATTGACCGCATCGATTGGGGGCCGGCGAAGGCGGTGGTCACCAACATCTTCCCGCATCATCTGGATCGCTATGAAAACTTCGAAGGATATATCCAGGCGAAGCTCAACCTGGTGCGCGCCGGGGGCAAAAACTGTCCTGTCGTGGTGGGTGAGCTTCATCCGCTGGCCCGGCGACTCTTGGAGGAAGCGCTCGACCGCGATTTGTCGCGGTTAAGGCCAATAGAAAAATCGGACCCGCCTGTCGAGCTACGGGTGCCCGGCGATCACAACCGGGTCAACGCGGACTGCGTGATGAGCATTGCCCGTGTCATGGGCTTGGATGAGGAAAGTGTTCGAACGTCGCTTACGTCGTTTCGCGGACTGCCGCACCGATTGGAGCTGGTGGGAATGGCGGGCGGGGTTGAATTCATCAATGATTCGAAATCAACGGCGCCGGCGGCGACGATCATTGCCCTTGAGGCGCTCAGGGGCAAACGTGGGAAGCTGATCGCTATCGTGGGCGGACAGAAAAAAGATGTGCCGCTTGAGGATTGTGCCATGGCATTGGCACGAGCGTGCCGGGAAGTGATTTGTTATGGCGAGGCCGGGCCGGCTTTCGCTAAGGCGGTGAAAGAAGCCAATGCCGAAACGCTGAAACGCCAAAACGCCGAACCCATCGTGTCCGTCGCGGGGGGGCTTGCCGAAGCGATGAGCCTGGCCGTCAGCGAGGCGCGAGCGGGCGAGACAGTCCTTTTTTCGCCCGGCGCACCGAGCTTTGATCAGTATGTCAATTTCACCGAGCGGGGGAAACACTTCGCTGCGCTGGTGCCGAATCAATAAGCTCATTCGCCAGTGTTTCGACGATGAGTTGGACGTTGGCATTCAAATCGAGTTGCTGTTCGGCGAGAGCCAGGCGTTCGATACGCGCGGCGTGCTCCGTGAGCGTGCCGCGGTTCGGAGAATCATGACCCCAGGTTCGATGAGGCTGAACCTGGGCCACCCCCACCCCGGGCATGGCGGCGCTGCGCTTGGCCATGGCACCCGCGCCGATGGCCTGGCTCGCGCCTGAGCTGGCGCGGAGGGATGCGGCGTAGTGATCGGCGGCGAGGCGGAAGAGGGATTTGAGGCCGCGGCGGGCAGATTCCGTGTCGGTGATCTCGGGATCTCGTTTGCTGAAGCGCTCGCCAAGCAGCTTCGATTCCTCGGTGAAAAATTTTGTCAGCTCTGCCGCGCCGCGGCGCTGGGTGTGGTTCATGACATCGGTTAGTCTCGCGGAGAGTTCGAAGAGTCCGTCATCGACCGCTCGCAGGGCTTCACCGATGCTTCCGGCGGAAAACGCGGAGTACCATTTCAGCTGCGGGTCGCTCAAGCCCGGGCGCAATTCACGCAGCCGGGCGCGCACGAATTCATCGGGGAGGGTTTGAAAACGGATGATCTGGCAGCGTGACTGCGTGGTTGGCAGGAGGTAGTCCAATCCCACGACGAGCAGGATCAAGTAGGTGGCGCCGGGAGGTTCTTCGAGCGTTTTGAGCAGGGCGTTTTGCGCTTCGATGTTGAGCACGTCGGCTTCTTTGATGATGAAGACTTTGGCCCGGCCTCGCTGGGGAGTGCGGGCGACTTTGTCGATGATGAACTCGCGGACCACGTCCACGCCGAGTTCGAGGCCTTTGCGTTTGCGGACCGCCGAATCGGAATGCTCGCGGTTGAGCTGGCGGTAAATCATGTGCAAGTCGGGATGCGTGCCGGCGATTGCAGTGCGGCAATCATCGCATGTGCCGCAGCCGACGGAGATGGCGGAAAGACCAATTGCCGCCGCCTCGTCCGCGCTCAATTCTTTGGTCGTCGAATTTCCACAAAGCAGCAGTTGAGCCATGCCGCGGGCGAAAGTTTCCTTTCCCACGCCTTCCGGGCCATGGAAAATATAGGCATGAGGGATGCGGTCGCGCGAGAGGGCGCGTTGCAACTGGCGGTGGGCCTGGGGCTGATGCTTGGTGTCAGTCAATGACACTCAGGAGGGCCTCCATGATGCGAGCAAAGACTTCGTCCTCCTCGGCCGATGCGTCCACGATCATGACCGGACGGGGATAAAATGAAGGCAGTTCGAGGAACATGTTGCGGACGCGGCGGTGAAACTCGAGGGGTCGAGCTTCCATCGCGTCGGTGGTCGCGCCGGCGATGAGCGAGGGTTGATCGGCTGTGGATTTGCGGTTTTTGCCGGCGTGGCGGGCTTTTCGGCCGATGCGCTCGAACCCGGCCTGAGGGTCGAGGTCCAGAACGATGGTCGCGTGGGGCCAGCAGTCCCCGACTGCGAGTTTGGCCAGTTCGATCACCTTGTGCGGGTCGAAGCCTGCGGCTCCCTGATAGGCACAGGTGGAGCTGACGTAGCGGTCGCAGATCACGGTTTTTCCGGCGTCAAGAGCCGGGCCGATGACTTCGCTGACGAGTTGGGCGCGGGAAGCCATAAAGAGGAGAGTCTCGCAGGTGACGTCCATCAGGGAGAGATCGTGATCAAGGAGGATGGAGCGGATGCGGTCTCCGATGATAGTTCCGCCAGGATCGCGGCAGGCGATAGCGGGGATGTCCGCGGCGGCCAGAGTGCTCATAAGGCGTGCACTTTGGGCGGACTTGCCGGCGCCGTCGGGACCATCGAGGACGATGAATTTTCCTCGCAGTCTCGCGATGTCTTTAACTTGAATCATATCGTGCCTGACCTTGCTGGGCGCGCCTCTCGGATGGGCCGGTCTGTCCGTTTTCATTTTCGTCGGCCAGGCAGTTTTGTCTACGATACTCCTTAGCCGTCCGCCGTCGGATACTGGTATGAGTGTAAGCGTGGCATGGCCAAGCGAAGGGCCCCATGCTCTTGGCCATTCATGCCGGCGCCCGATGAGGCCGGGCTTGGGCATGGCACCCTGCGGCCAGCAGTCTGGTAATGTCAGTCAGACGCTTCCGTGATCCGCCATCGACAAGTCGCGGCTCCGAATTCACAATCAAAGGGCAATGAGCTTGAAACGTCGATTGACGCGGGGCGGGGGATGGCCGGCGATCTGGTATTCGCTGCGCGCCGCCCGGAAGTCCGGCGGGATCATCAAGTTCCTCCGGGCGATGCGCTCGAAGAACGCCTGCAAAACCTGCGCGCTGGGCATGGGCGGGCAGCACGGTGGGATGACTGACGAGGCCGGAAAATTCCCCGAAGTCTGCAAGAAGTCGATGCAGGCGATGGCCTCCGACATGCAAAGCGGACTCACGCCGGAGTTTTTTGCCACCTATGGTTTCGATGCACTCCGACAGTTTACTCCGCGCGACTTGGAACACATGGGGCGGCTGGTCCAGCCGGTTTACGCGGGACCCGGGGAGGGTCGCTACCGGCCGATTTCCTGGGACCAGGCCATCGAAAAGATGGCCGGCTTCCTGCGGGGCGTACAGCCGGATGAAGCATTTTTTTACGCCAGCGGGCGGGCTTCGAACGAAGCGGCATTTCTCATGCAGCTTTTCGCCCGGGTCTACGGCACCAACAACGTAAACAATTGCAGCTACTACTGCCACCAGGCCAGCAGCGTGGGGCTTGGCAGCGCATTGGGGACGTCCACCGCCACGGTCGTGCTCGAGGATCTGGGCCACTGCGATTTGATTTTTCTGATTGGCGGAAATCCCGCCTCGAACCATCCGCGGCTGATGCGCTCGCTGATGAACGTGCGGCGGCGCGGCGGGCACGTCATCGTGGTCAATCCCATCCGCGAAACGGGCCTGGTGAATTTTTCGCTGCCTTCCGACCTCCGCAGTCTGTTCTTTGGCTCGCCCATCGCCAGTATTTTCGTGCAGCCGCATATTGGCGGCGACATCGCGTTCTTGAGCGGCGTGGCCAAGGCGGTCGAAGAATTGCACGCGGCGGACGAAGGCTTTATCGCCGGTTGCAGTGACGCATCAGGAGAATTTCGCGGGCATATCCGGGCCATGTCATGGGATGAAATTGTGGCCCGCAGCGGGGTTGCGCACGAGACCATCGAGCGCGTGGCACGACACTATGCGGCCAGCGAGCGAACGATTTTTTCCTGGACGATGGGCATCACGCACCACTTGCACGGCGTGGACAATGTCCGGGCCATTGTGAATCTCGCCCTTCTTCGCGGCATGGTTGGTAAACCGGGCGCGGGTCTGCTTCCGATTCGCGGACACAGCAACGTGCAGGGTGTGGGCTCAATGGGCGTCTCCCCAAAACTGTCGGCTGCCGTTGTCGCTCGAATGGAATCTTATTTCGGCGTGAAACTGCCCACGTCGTCCGGGCTGGACACGCTCGCCTGCCTGGACGCGATGCAAAATGGCAGGCTACGCACCGGCTGGTGTCTGGGCGGCAATCTGTTCGGCGCCAGCCCTGACGCGAATCGTGCGATGAGCGCATTGAGCAAACTCGATTCACTCGTGTACTTCAACACCACGCTCAACACCGGCCATGTTCACGGGCGTGCGAAGGAAACGCTCATTTTGCCGGTGCTCGTACGCGACGAGGAGCAGCAGCCCACGACGCAGGAATCCATGTTTAACTATGTGCGCCTCAGTGAAGGCGGGCCGCGGCGGCACGAGGGTCCGCGCAGCGAGGTGGAGATTGTCGCGATGGCGGCCCGCGAAGTTCTCGCTTCTCGCAAGTCCATCGATTGGGATTCGATGCGCGAGCACAAAACCATTCGAGCGGCTATCGCCGAGATCATATCAGGCTATCAACCGGTCGGGTTGATTGATGACTCAAAAAGGGAGTTCCAGGTCGCCGGCCGTACCGTACATCAACCGCGCTTCGCGACGGCGTCAGGCCGGGCCAGGTTTCACGCTATTCCTTTGCCTTCTCAGGTCCGAGGGGATGGCGAGTTAATGCTGATGACCATTCGGAGCGAAGGGCAGTTCAACACCGTCGTGTATGAGGAGGAGGATATATACCGGCACCAGGAGCGGCGCAACGTTATCCTCATGAATCAAGCCGACATTGATCGTATGGGCCTCCATGTGGACCAGCGGGTCATGGTCCGCAGCGCGGTTGGCGAGCTGCGCGGAATCCAAGTCCGTCCTTTCGACATACGGGCGGGAAATGCGGCCATGTATTATCCGGAGGCCAACGTGCTGGTTATCGCCACGGCTGACCCCGAATCCCGGACTCCCGCCTTCAAGGCCACCGCCATCACCATTTACTCCGATAACCAGCGGATGCCGCTTCAAATTCAAATCTCTGCGAGACCAGAAGCGAAAACAGCATCCCGCAACTTGAATGCTTGTTGATTCTGTACCTAACTGGGCCGGATTGCGGTTGTCTAATATTCGGGCAACGACAGTTTTTTGGGCCGGACAAATGTGCTGCTTGTTGATATCACTTTTTTTTGCGGGTCTCAACCCGCAGACGGCACCGGCCTCATTTGCCCTGGTCCCGCGCCCTGCGGTTGTCGTGGTTTCCGCGACGGGCGTCGGCTATCCGCCGCGTCATATGCGCGGCGCGCAGGCACGGCTGATGGCCCGCCGGGCTGCGGAGGTGACGGCTGTGAGAAATCTGGCCATCAAGTTGGGGCTTCCACCGCACGTCCGCATGGGTTCATTTCGATATGTTTTGGCCCGCAATTTGCCTGGCGGCGGGGTGGAAGTGACGGTCGAAACGCTTGCCAACGCGCGGCCAGTGCCAGCCGGGTCGGCTCCGACGCGTCGGGGCCGCTAAGGGGCAATTCACTTAGGTGC
>JBKJYI010000021.1:0-5150 GCA_046715855.1 Phycisphaerae bacterium | reverse complement strand
CTGTGAAGCAGGCGGCAGCCCGACCCTATTTCCACGTCCCCTTCGATTATGCAAAACGGGCCGAGTTGCGCTGTGGGGTCGATTTTTGCCCGCGGATCAATGATGGCGGTGGGATGAATCAAGTAGTTTGCCCTCCTCAAATCCCAAAGTTACTTGTTTTTCATCCGAGTTACCAGCAACTCGACAGGCCAAGGAGTCCCCCCGAGCCAATTCGCTCTTATAATTCGCTGCCTAGTTCTTGCCCGGCAAATTGGCGCTCGGTCGGAGATAAAAAATGATGAATATCGATTTGGGATCGGAGCGATTGCGGATTGCTCAGGTGTCGCCGCTCTACGAAAGCGTCCCGCCCAAGTATTACGGCGGAACGGAACGGATTGTGTCCTATCTGACTGAAGCCTTGGTCAGGCAGGGCCACGAGGTGACCCTTTTCGCCAGTGGTGATTCCCAGACTTCAGCCCGGCTCATCGCCCCGTACCCCAAGGCTCTGCGGTTGACGGGCCCGCACCTGGACAATCTGGCCGTCCACGTCTTGCTGCTGGAAACAGTGCGGCAACACGCATGGGAGTTCGACGTGATCCATTTCCACGTTGACTACCTTCATTTTCCTATTTCGCGAATGCACCAACTCCGGCAAATCACCACCTTGCACGGCCGGCTCGACTGCACGGGCCTGGACGCGCTCTACCGCGAATTCAGCGACATGCCCGTCGTTTCAATTTCGGACGCTCAACGAACTCCCCTGCCGGAAGCGAACTGGCTAAAGACGGTGTACCACGGGCTCCCCAGAAATCTTTATTCTCTTGGTCAAGGGAAAGGTAATTACCTCGCGTTTGTGGGACGTATCTCGCCCGAAAAGCAAGTTGACCACGCCATCGAAATCGCCCGGCGAGGTGGAATGCGCATACGCATCGCCGCCAAAATTGACCCCAACGACCGCGACTATTTCGACAAGGTCAAACATCTGCTCCAGAGTCCGCACGTGGACTTCCTCGGCGAAGTCGGCGAGCCGGAAAAGGAGCAGCTATTGCAAAATGCGGCTGCCTTAATTTTTCCCATCGACTGGCCCGAACCCTTTGGCTTGGTGATGATCGAGGCTATGGCCTGCGGAACCCCCGTGATTGCCTATCGCCGCGGCTCCGTTCCCGAAGTCCTCACCGAGGGGCTGACCGGTTACATCGTCGATGGCATCGATGAGGCCGTCCGGGCAGTGGACCGAATTGAATCAATCGATCGAGGCCGTTGCCGGGAGGAATTTCTGCGGCGGTTCACCGCCTCGAGAATGGCCAAAGACTATGTTGGAGTTTATCAGCAATTGCTTGAGCCCATGGCAGTCGCATGAAGCATGGAAGAGTTCATCCGAGTTCAGGATCAATACTACATCCTGGCGACTTCCGCGCGTGTCGATGACCGCACCCGAGTCCTCAAGCACGATGAAACCTTCGCAGTCTTCGATCGAGCCGGAAACATTCGGCCTTTTGGGCTCGGCGAGCAGGGCATCTACCATCAAGAAACCCGTTATGTAAGCCGCCTGGAACTCAGCCTGAGTCAGCGGCAGCCCATGCTGCTGGGATCCATGGTCCCCGAAAACAACTCGGTCCTCTCTGTCGATCTCACCAACCCGGACATTCCCATGAGCGAAGGTGTGTTGCTGCCTCGGGACACCATCCATCTTTTTCGCTATGCCTTTTTGTGGAACGCGGCCTATTACTCGCGCTATCGAGTGCGGAACTTCTCACTTCAGGCATGGCCCCTCGAGTTTTCGATTCGATTTGAAGCCGATTTCGCCGACGTGTTCGAAGTGCGTGGAATTAAGAGAGAAAAGCGCGGGGCGAAACGAGAGCCGGTGGTGGATGGCTCTGTCGTCTTGCTGAGCTACGAAGGGCTCGACCGCTGCGTACGGACCACAAGGCTCGAGCTTTCCCCAACGCCGAGCGAACTGACAGGCTCCCACGTCAAGTTTCAGGAATCCATCTCCCCCGGGGAGGAAAAAGTCTTTTTCCTGACCATTCGATGCCAGACGCAAAAGAAAACATTGAGTCAAACTTCATTCACTCATGCGTCCGAGCAAATCGCCGCGGAGTTCAAAAGCGGCCAAGCCTCGCCGGCCCGCGTTGAGACCTCGAATGATCAATTCAACCATTGGATCAATCGCTCCTCGGCCGACCTTCAAATGATGGTGACAAATACCGAGCACGGGCCTTACCCCTACGCCGGCATCCCCTGGTTCAGCACCGCCTTCGGCCGCGACGGGCTCATCACCGGGCTGCAATATCTCGCTTTCGACCCCAGCCTGGCCCGCGGCGTCTTGCAGTATCTGGCTGCGAACCAGGCCCGCCAAACCCTTCGCGAGCAAGACGCCCAGCCGGGGAAAATTCTGCACGAAGTTCGCCACGGTGAAATGGCTGCCCTCAAAGAAATCCCCTTCGGCTCGTATTACGGCAGCGTCGACTCAACGCCGCTCTTTGTGCTGCTTTGCGGCGCCTACTTCGAAAGGACCGCGGACAAGACCTTTATCAAATCCATCTGGCACAATATCGAAGCCGCCCTCGAGTGGATCGATAAGCATGGCGATCCCGACGCCGATGGCTTCGTGGAATATGTTTCGCAGTCGCCGCGCGGACTGGCGAACCAGGGATGGAAGGACTCATTCGACTCGGTGTTTCACCGCGATGGAACGCTGGCGACCCCGCCCATCGCGCTTTGCGAAGTCCAGGGTTATGTGTTCGCAGCGAAACGGCATACCGCGAAGCTGGCCGAAGTGATGGAAGAGCCGGACCGCGCCGAATCACTCCGCGCACAGGCTGACGACTTGCGACAGCGCTTCGACCGGGCCTACTGGTGCGACGAATTATCAACCTACGCCTTGGCCCTCGACCACGAGAAGCGACCCTGCTGCGTGCGGTCCTCCAATGCCGGCCAGTGTTTGTTTACGGGAATCGTCCAGCAGAATCGTGTCGCGCCCCTCATTCAAACTCTGCTGAGCGAAGACTCCTTTTCCGGGTGGGGCATCCGCACCGTGCCTCGTACCGAAGCCCGATACAATCCGATGTCCTACCACAATGGCTCCATCTGGCCCCACGACAACTCGCTGATCGCAGCGGGCCTGGCGAAATTGGGGCACAAGCAAGAAGCATTGCGCATTCTGGGGGCGCTATTCGAAGCCAGCAAATTCGTGGAGCTCAATCGCATGCCCGAATTGCTGTGCGGATTCGGCCGCCGGCCCGGAGAAGGACCTACGCAGTATCCGGTCGCATGCGCTCCCCAAGCCTGGTCGGCTGCTGCGGTCTTTCTCTTGCTGCAGTCATGTCTCGGGATTTCATTCGACGCGCCGGCAGAGCAGATCCGCATTGTCGCCCCGGCCATGCCGCCTTATCTAAACTGGATCAGCATAAAAAACGTAGCCATGGCCGATGCTAACGCAGACTTGCATTTTCGCCGCGAGGGTGATGAGGTGATGGTGGCCGTCCCTCGCAAGCAAGGTCGCGTTCAGGTCATGGTTATCAAATGAAAACTTGTGCCGAATTCGTCGCGCGATGTAGGTTCTACGACTTAGCATGCACTCGGATTCCGAGAGTCCGCGCGAACTGAAGTTCGCGGCTCGCACGGATCGCGCACGTCACCGCGACGGGTGTGTTACCTGCTCGCTGACCCAATCGGAAGTCACTCCCTTGTCGCGAAGAAGCTTGGCTACGCCCGTGGAATCGTCGCGCAGGAGCGCAAGCAACAAGTGATGGGGCTCAACTTCGCCCGCTCCGAGGCGGTTCGCCGAGTCCACGGCCAGAATCATCGTATGCCAGAATTTTGGTGACCGAAAAGCCTTGGCCAGTTCCTGCTGGTGCACCCACTCAAAATCCCCGTGTCGCGAATGAGCCAGATCGTGACCTTCCTCCAGATTGCTTTGAAGCATGGCCAGCACTTTTTCGCGCAGACGGCCCAGCTCGACGCCCTCGTCGCGCAGCACCTTCGCGGGGAGGGCTTCCGGAAGCTGCAGGAGCGCCAGCACGAGGTGCTCCGTTCCGATGTAGCGGTGCTTTGAATTCCTTGCCTCGTTGATGGCCAGGGTGATAACTTCCTTGGTTTCATTGGTCTGCGGCCGGCGGCCGACAAACCCATTCCCATCACCGCGCTTCATCTGCGCCGCGAGCTTGTCGCGCACCTTGTCGACATCGACGTCCAGGAGACGCAGGGCCTCCGTAGCCACGCACGCACCTTCAGCAATCAAACCCAGCAGGATATGCTCAGGCGCCAGGTAATTGTGATTGAGCAGACCCGCCTCCTGATTGGCCAGAGCCATCGCGTGCCGCGCCCGATCCGAAAATCGTTCCTGCATGGTAAATCCTTTTTGTGCCGCCAATGGCGGCCGTCCGGGCAGCGGGGCCTACGTGGCCATGCTTGCGACCCAAAGCATGAAGCAGGTTCATCGCGGTGTCAACGAGCGTGCCGGGAACAGCGAATCCTCAGCCAAATCAGCCTTCGCATGGCTCTCGAGTATGCAGTCTCTTTCTCGATTGAAGTCTGAATACTCGGATTTTCCCTCGATGAAACTGGCCTTCTTTCTTCCCTTACAGACACGAAACGCCCCTCGCTGTCACCCAGCCAATTTCGGCGCTCGAATTCAGTGATGCCGCAAGCGTTCAATCATCGCTCATAAACCAGTCGGTCGAAGGAATTAATCTGTCCGTATGGGGGAAAATATCTATGCTTCAGGTTGCTATCAGACTCGCTTTTTCGCTATCTTGGGGCAAGTCCGAAAAGTCACCTCACGTGGCAGTGAGACGGCCATCGCAAGGAATGCGAGTCGGCAATTCAGGGAGGCGAGGGGCATGAAGCAGCAATGTTCGAATCGCTACTGGTGGGTCTGTGCACTTGGTGCGGTGTCGTACACAATCAACGCCGCCGGGGACCCGGGTACTCCTGATCCCGAGATCCGTGTCATTTACTCAAGCACGAGCGGCTTGGCCACTTTTGTCCAATCCGTCGACTCCGATGGAATTCCTGTTGAGTCGGAAGGCCCCCCTCTCGCCCGGGACTTCCTCCGCCAATATGGCGCTCATTTCGGTGTAGCCGATGTTGACACAGAGCTCGTTCAACTTTCCGAGGCTCAGGATTCGCTCAGAACCCGCCACACGAAATTTCAACAAGTCTTCGAT
>JBKJYI010000020.1:0-7963 GCA_046715855.1 Phycisphaerae bacterium | reverse complement strand
AATGAGGCGCTGGCCCATAATGGCCTGGATCGCACTGGCGACCAGGAACGGCTTGATGCCCATGTCGATCAAGCGGGTGATCGCGGACGGGGCGTCGTTGGTGTGGAGCGTGCTGAAGACAAGGTGGCCGGTGAGGGCGGCCTGGATGGCGACGTCGCCGACTTCGCGATCGCGGATTTCACCGACGAGGATGATGTTGGGGGCCTGCCGCAGCATGGCGCGGAGAATCTTGGGAAAGGTCAGGCCGATATCGTCGCGGACCTGGCACTGATTCATGCCCGAGAAGTTGTACTCGACCGGGTCCTCGGCGGTAATGATTTTGCGGTCGGGGCGGTTGAGTTCCTGGAGGGCGGCGTACAGAGTAGTGGTCTTGCCCGAACCGGTGGGGCCGGTGACGAGAAAGATCCCGTTGGGCCGCTGAATGATTTTGAGAAATTTTTGGTAGTCGTCCTCGGCGAAGCCCAGTGCGGGGATACCGATCTTAACCGACTCGGGACGCAAAATACGCAGGACGATGCTCTCGCCGTGGTAGGCGGGCAACGCACTTACGCGGAAGTCGATCTGGCCCGAGCCGATTTTCATCTTGATACGGCCGTCCTGGGGGACGCGGCGCTCGGCGATGTCCATGCCGGACATGATCTTGAAGCGCGTGGTGACAGCGCCCTGCATGTGCTTGGGGATGTCGTCGCGAATCTGGCAGACGCCGTCTACGCGGTAGCGGGCGCGGACGCGGTCGGCCATTGGTTCGATGTGGATGTCGCTGGCCCGGGCGTGGACGGCCTCGGTGATGAGAAGGTTTACCAGGCGGATGATGGGGGCGTCGCCTTCTTCGGCCTGAAGCGTTTTGCTGTCCCTTTCGTCTTCCTCCTCGGGGGCGTCCTGGTCGATGCTGGCCATGGTTTTGGACAGCTGGTCACCCTCAGGGTTGACGAATTTGTCAATGAAGCGTTTCACCTTGGCGGTGGCGGCGAGCGAGGGCACGATCTCGCGATTGAGCCGGAAGCGGAGAAGGTCGAGGGTTTCGAGGTCAAGCGGGTCGGTGATGATGACTTTGAGGCGGTTGCCCTCCTCGCCCAGAGGGAGGACGTGGTAATCCTCGATCATCTTGGAGGGGATCAGGCCGAGCACGTCGCGGTTGACGGCATGCTTATCGAGGTCGATGTATTCGAGGCCGAACTGGCTGGCGAGGGCCTTGGCGACGTCGTCCTCGTTGCAAAGTTCGAGCTCGACGAGGGCATCGCCGATGCGCTTGTTGTGCTGCTTGGCGTAGGCGAGGGCGTCGGCGAGGGCGTTGGCCTCGATGATGCCCCAGCCAACCAAGGTTTCACCCAGTTTTTTCTGTTTCTTTCCCATAGGCTGCCGGCGATTTTAGGGCGGCGCGGGGTCGAGTTCAACCTCGGCTTGGGGGGCTGCAGCTAGCAAGGTCAAAGCAATCGAATATCTCAAATTCGAGATTTGAGAGTAGGCTGTATTCCATAAAACGTCCCGGATCGGTTTTGAATAAGCGAGGCGGTGCGAGTGCAAACCTGGGAAGCTCGCGCGGAAACGGTTTCGGAGTTAGTGATGAGTGCAGTTCGCGCCAAGCCGCGCGCGGAAGTCCGTCCACAAGCGGTGGATTCGACGATGTGCGGTGGATACCGGCAGTCGTTCGAAGGCGTCCTGGCTTACCCAGCGAACTGATTTCCCGGTTCGCGGGCTCGCGTGAGGCATTTCCGCCGCGAAAACATGGAAACTAATCGATCGATGACTGAGCTGGTGCCGGACCACTCCGATTTTTTGTGTGGCTTGTGGAACAGCGAGCGAATGAGCGGCCGCAAATCGATCCAAAACATCGGGATCATTCTTCTTCTTCAATTCGAGCGAAGGAAACTCCCAAAGCCCAGACCATAGGCCGCCCTCGGGACGTCTGGTGAGCAGGAGGCGGCCCTTGTTTGAAATCATTCCAACAATGATGGAACACACTGTTGGTGTGCCTTTTGGTCTGGGAACAGGCAATTGTCGAATTCTGCTTTTACCGACGGCGCAATAGCGATTCAACGGGCAGACGCCACACTGCGGGTCTCGCGGTAGACAAATGCTGCTGCCCAGGTCCATCCACGCCTGATTGAAATCGCCGGGACGGCATTTGCAGATCAGACGATTGGCTTCATTTTGAATCTGAGTTCGAGCGGCCGCCGAAGACATTTCTTTCATTCCCACCAATCGACTGATGACACGAGCCACGTTGGCATCGACGGCCGCGGCCGCCTCACCAAACGCGATGGAGGCGATTGCCGATGCCGTGTAAAGCCCTACGCCGGGAAGCTCTTGCAGGTCCTGTGCGGTGGTCGGGATACTTTTTCCGGCGTCGCACAAACCTTGAACGGCCCGGTGCAGGTGCAAAATCCGGCGGTAGTAACCCAGCCCCTCCCACATCTTGAGCACGTCCTGATGCCGGGCCTTTGCGAGTGCTTGGAAGGTGGGAAAACGCGAGAGAAAAGGCTCATAATAGCGAAGAACCGTTTCGACGCGGGTCTGCTGCAGCATGATTTCGGCCACCCACTGGGCGTAAGCATCTCGCTCCCTCCGCCGCCAGGGCAGGTCGCGTTTGTTTTTGTCATACCAGTTCAGGAGACAGCGGCGAATTGAGTTCCGGCAGTTGCTTCCCCCTTTGCCAAGGGGGGATGGAGGGAGGTCAATTCTTTTTTGCGCAGGCATTCTGCGACTCCAACCACCCCCAACCCCCTCCTTATCAAGGAGGGGGGCGTGTGGACGATTGGACGTCTTGATTTGTGTTTTTATCGTTGAGGAAGTTTGACGCCGCATTGGGCGCAGTATATCGCGGCCTCGCGGTTGTGCTCGTGACATCGCGGGCAGCGCCGCGGCGAGCGCCGGCTGCCGACCGCCCACGAGACCATGATGCCGACGATCACGATCACCCAGAAGGGCGAGTCATCCCAAATCCAGAAAGCCATAAGGCCCGGCATCGACATGCAGTAGCTCCGAAACGGGTTGTCATGTCCCCACCTGAATCGTATCGGCCCACCAGCCCTCATCAAGTTTTTCAGGCGTAATAGCGGCGGGAGTTCACCAGATCTTCAGGATACGGCGGCTGTGTCGTGAGGCGGGTGTCCTCGACGTGGCCGCCGAGGGTGAAATGATAAAGCGACTGAAAAGTGTTGCCGTTGAGGCCGAAAACATCGTGCACGGGGTCATCGAAAAAGCAGCCGATTCCCGTGGCCCGAAGACCGACGGCCTCCGCTTCCAGGTAAAGGATTTGAGCGATCGCACCGGCTTCCCAGTGCAGCCGACGGTAGAACCAGTCGCCATATTGACGGAGCGGCGCGGCGAACTTCGCTATAAAGCCTAACGAGAAAGCGCTGTCGCCTGCGATTTCTTGCCCGCAGCTGACTTGCGCCGCCAGCGCGGTCACGTCCAGGTTTTGCAGGGAGAATAGCGGCAATGTTGACGGGCAGTCACGAGGCTTTTGCCAAGCAAACTGGTTTGACATGGCAGCTCGCAGCGCAAGCTCGCCGCGGTGCGTGCGAGGCAGGCAGTACAAGCCGGGCTTCAGACCAGTGACTCGGTGGACGAAGAGCCCGAGATGAATGCAAACCAGCGGACCGAGCGCGGACAATGGTGGACTGCGAGACGGCATGGTGCGAGCCAGCATCGCGAAGAATTGGTCAGCCGGGAGCGGGGTTTTTCCATCGAAATCGACGGCGCTGCGGCGCTGCCGAATGATTTTTGCTGCCCTCAGCTCGGTGCGGATGTAAGAGAGGCCCGACGTGGACTGTCCGTCCCCGGTCTCTTCGTGATCCGCGCTTAGTTGCACCGAGGTTTCCGATTTGACGCAAGCAGCAGCAACCTCGTCGATCACCTCCCACTTAACGTGCTCAACACTCAAGCGGTTGGCCCGGCCCGCCCATTGGGCTTGCGCAGCGATGGAGTCGAGCGCGTTGCTGGGCAAGGTCGATTTCGAAAAGTCTTGAATTTGTTTTGCGTACGGACCGACGGCGATGAGTAAGTCGGGGTGTTCCGCCTCGGCTTCCAGGAAATCTTCAGAACGATTGAGGCCGAGCAGTGTTGAAATCTGTTGGTCGGTAACGTGGTCCAGGAGTGCGGTGTGCCAACCGTTGACCGCGGCGGAGAAAGCGATGGCGGCCAATGCGTGCCCGACATCCTCCTGGCAATAGCGGTGAGCGCGTTCGCCATACTTCCACGCTTCCCGCCAATGGATGGAGGTCAGCGCTACGATGAGGCACTCGGAGGAGTCGTTTACGCCGACAAGCTGATTCCAGAGGTCCGCGCGAAAAGTGGCGCGTCGCTCGAGCGCGTGCTCCCTGGGTGCATAGTGATAGACACCGGCCTGGTCCGACAAGTCTCGGATGGGACCGGCAATGAGGTACCCTTCCGTGGGATGCAGGTTGCCGCTCGAGGGATTGATACGCAGCGCCCAGCGGGAGCCCTGATACGACTTCCATGCCGAGAGGGCCAGAGAGAGTTCGAAGAGTGAGGCGATTGTCTGAATGGTGACGGGCTTAGGTGGGATGGCACCGGGTACGAAGAGTTCGTCGTAAGTGGGTGTGGGACCGTCTTGGCGAAAGGGGAGCGGGAGAATGGGGGCACCGGCGAAGCGGCGGAAAGGATCGGGCTGCGTGGCCCAATCGAGATAACCCATAGAACGTGCATAACGATGGAAGTGGTGCTTGGTTCGTTCATGGTACCGAATTGCGATGTCGCCAGATTTGGAGCTTTTCGCGGACATCGTTCATTTGGTCCTTTTCGCGGTATTGGGGATCGAGCAATTATAACAAAGCGGCATCCCACGGGCCTTTAATGATCGGGAACTAAACCCGGCAGGGCGGGGTTGTCGGGACTTTTGGCGAGGGCTATACTTCCGGCGGGTTGGAGCTTCCGCATGCGGCGTCGGCGTCGGAAGAATCGGCTCGGCAGTCCGGCTTGGACGGAGTGCACACCGAAGGATTGACTGCTCGCGAGCGAATTCAAACCGCCAATGTTGAAAGGAAATATTGATGCGATTGTCGGCACGTAAAGCGATTGCGTTTGTGACATTGGCGGCCGGTGGCGGGTATCTTCTCGCGGGGCCCGGGACTGGCTGCAGCAGCTTTGCGCTCGAGTCGGCGGCGGCCTCGACAGATTTTTGCTTCATTTTCGACTGCCAGAACGGGATTCTGGGCGGTACTCTTGATCCGTGCGCGAGTACGGGCACCGGGCCCGGTCAGGGCCCGTTATTGGCGGACTGTCCGTGATTCGTCGCGGAAGACGATTTCGTTGGTAGTCGAGTGCGTCTACAGGGCTAGAGTTACGGCCGGACAACCGGCCTTGGATGAGGATGAATCTATGAAGGCAAATCGTCGCGGTTTTCAGCGAACTTTTCGTCGATTGGCATCGGGGACGCTATTGGCCGGGATCATTCCTGTAGGCTTCCTGGAATCCTGCAACAACCGAGCCACGTCGGCGACGCAGTATTTTGAACCGTGCGGCACGATTCTGGGCAACTGTACGCCCGGGTCTTTTCAGGTAAACGCCGCCGATGTTGGGGACTATTGCATTGACCCGGCCTGTACCGTCCCGGGCCAGTGCGGAGGCGGGCAGGCCTTGGGCACCATCACTCGAATCTGCCCATAAAGCATTAAAAACGCCAAAACGAACCCATTCGCAAGCCTCCAATGGGTGTTTTCCTGGCCTTTGGTTGTTTCCGGGCAGGTCGGTTGGCTATCATTTCTTAGGGTTTGGCCGCCGGCTTAAGCGTCTCGCGAACCCATGCAGGCTTGGAGACCGCAATGGGGTTAACTTTCCGATCTCGATTCTTGTTCTGCGCTGCTTTGGGTGCCTACGCGCCAGGATTGAATACTCCTGTTCGGGCTGATGGACCGCCTGATGAAGAGCCTTCCATCGTCGGGTGCGGTAAGTCCCATGCGGTGATCGCGGGGTGGGACGCGGAACGAGAGGGGCAGCCCGAAGGCGGGGTCGCGGAGGCCATGACCGAGACCGATGTGCTGCACTACAACCTCGATATTGAACTTACGAATCTCAATACCACCGCGAACACATGCACGATTACGGGATCGAACACGATCACGATCAAGAGCAAATCGCCAAACCTGACGACTTTTACGATCCGTCTCCGCTCGCAATACAACATCACTAGTGCGTTGATCAACGGCACGACGCCGGTGACGGTCACGACCGATTCCACGACCACTCGCACGGTGACGTTGGACCGACCTTACGTGATGGATGAAGTTTTTACGCTGACCGTCGCGTACACGGGGACAACGCAATCGGTCGGGCTGGGCTCCATCGAAGTGCGCAGTCATGCGGGGACCCCTGTGGTGGCAACGCTGAGCGAGCCGTATTACTCGTATTCGTGGTGGCCGGTGAAAGACGGGGACGTTTCGGTGCCGGGCGATAACTCGGACAAGGCGACCGTGGAGTTGAAGATTACCGCGCCGAACAATTTCAGCGTGCCCGCCAATGGCATATTGCAGAGCGTCCAAACACTTTCAGGAAACCGGAAGAAATACCACTGGGCTAGCACTTCGGAAATGGCCACCTATCTGGTTGCGTTTGGGGTGTCGAACTACACGACATGGAGCACGACCTACAACTATCCCGGTGGCACCATGCCGGTTGAGTATTACATTTACCCCGAAAACGACAGTCCTTCCAACCGTGCCGGCTGGGAAAAGTCGATGCAAATGATGGCGGTTTTTCGCCCGCTTTTTGGTGAGTATCCGTTCGTCGACGAGAAATACGGGCTCTACAACTTTCCGTTCAACGGGGGCATGGAACATCAGACCATGACCGGACAAAGTAGTTTCGGGGAAAATCTTACTGCGCACGAACTGGGGCACCAGTGGTGGGGGGATAACATCACGTGCAAAACCTGGAGCGACATCTGGCTGAATGAAGGGTTTGCGACGTACAGCGAGGCATTGTGGATCGAGTTTAAGTCCGGCACGCCGGACCCAACGGGGTATTTCAATGCGATGCAAAGTCGCAAACCGCTGAACTTCGGCGATTCGGTGTACATTCCCGGCCCCGCGACATCAAATGCGAGTCGGATCTTCAGCTCCGACTTCAGCTACCGAAAAGCCGCATGGGTCCTGCATCAACTCCGGCACGTCGTAGGGGACGCTACGTTTTTTCAGATTCTGGCCGACTATCGGGCGGCGTTTGAGGGCAAGGCAGCCACAACCGAGGACTTTGAAGCCTCCGCCTCAGCGACCTACGGTCAGGACCTGTCATGGTTCTTTGACCAAGGCGTGTACGCGATTGGATCGCCGGCTTATCGCTTCGGGTGGGACACCATTGAAATTGACGGTCAGCGTTATTTGCACTTCCGCATTGAGCAAACTCAGCAGGCTTCTTATCCCCAAGTCTTCAGCATGCCGGTTGATGTCGTGGCGCGGACATTGCAAAACGTGGCGCAGACGGTGACGGTCTGGAATGATGAGCGCACGCAGCGGTTTGCCGCTTCCCTGTCGATCAGTCCGACTTTCGTCAGCTTCGATCCGCAGGAGTGGATCCTTCGAACGGAGCTGACGACGCGGGCACTGATGATCGGCGACATGGACGATGACCTCGATGTGGATACGGCCGACTTTGGCGCCTTTTCGGGGTGCTATTCGGCGCCAGGCAACGCTTATGCCAGCGGATGTCAGCCCGCGGACATGGATGGTGACAACGACGTGGACTGCCGCGACTGGACAGGTTTCCAAACGACGTGGACGGCCGGTGGCGCTCCGCCGGCGTTCGCGACGTGCGCAAATGGCGATATTCCGGCGACTTCGACTTGGGGCATGATTGTCCTGGCGCTGCTGACGTTATGTGCTGGGTCTATCGTTGCGACTCGACGAAGCGCAGTGATTTGCTTTTCTGGGTCGGCAAATCCCTCAAAGTTCAGTACTGGTATGGTTTAAATCTAAGGAGTGCCATGGCCAAGCGAAGCGCCGCC
>JBKJYI010000019.1:0-3723 GCA_046715855.1 Phycisphaerae bacterium | reverse complement strand
CGCTGATCGAGTGCATCACCAACATTCCGGAGACGGATATTTCGCTCGAGCAGCAGCGCATGCGCGAAGACGAGCACGAGCGATTCGTGCAGACCCAGGCGATGATGCTCAAGAGCCCGAACATTCTGGCGGAAACGTTGAAGGTTTCGGCGGTCCGGGAAACAGATTGGTTCAAACAGATTGAGGCGAGCAACAAACCCGGAAGTTGGCGCAAGAAAGAGCCGCTGCTGGAGCTGGACAAAGATTTGAAAGCGGCGCCGGTCCGGGGCACGAACTTTCTGCTGGTGGCGATTGAGTGCCACGATCCCGACGACCCGGCCGTGATCGTCAACAACGTGGTGGCTCGCTGGTACGAGGAAGCCAAGAAACGATCCGCGGAAGAGTTTGCCGGCGATCCGCTGGCGGCATTCCGCCGCGACGCCGAGAACATTGAAGCGGAAATCAAGTCCAAGCGTGACCGACTGAAGGCATTGGCGGCGCGCATGCCGGCGGGGGCTCGCGAAGATCCGGGCAACAATATAACAGCCCAAAACGTGCGGCAGTACGCCGAGCAGGTAGCCATTGGAAAGCTGGAGCTATCTCAGCTCGATCAATACCGCTCCATTTTGAACAGCCCCGGCGGCGTTGCGGTCACGGCGGAGGACCGAGCGATTGTCGAACAGGATCCGCAAGTAGCGCAACTTTCACAACTCTTGTTTCTCTTAGAGCAACAGCGGGCGGCGGATGAGCGCACCTACGGCGAGGGGCACGTCGAAATTAAGCGCATCGACAGCCAGATTGCGGCGGCTGAAGAGAGACTTGCCGCTACGCGAATGGAGCGACTCAATCAGCGGCAGGCGGACATGCGCGAGGCGGCCAACACCGCGTATGAGAACACGCGCCATGCCCTTTTTATCTCGCAAGAAAATCTGGCCAAGGCCGAGGCAGAGCTGCAGGACCAGGATCGATTGCTTTTCGAATACCACGACCTCGAAGCGCAGCTCGAAAAAGACCTGGAATACAATGTCAAGGTGCAGGATCGCATCAAGGGACTGGACCGCGTCAAAACGCAGCGAACAGCGATACGACTTAACGTCGCCCAGCCCGCGATCACGCCTCTGGAGCGCAGCAGTCCGAACCTGGTGTTGCTGCCATTCGGCATTGTCATGGCATTGGCGCTGGCGGGCGGAATTGGCCTAGCGGCCGAGTTGCTCGACAAGTCGGTTCGCACCACGCAGGATATCACGCGGCACCTCGATGTGGCCATGCTGGGGGCAATTCCCGACATCGACGACGAAGAGACGCGGATATCGCGGGTGGAGACGGCTGTTCGCGACGTGCCGAGGTCGATGGTGGCGGAGGCTTTCCGGCGGATACGCAGCAATTTGCAGTTTGCGGCCCCGGCCGATCGCCAGCGGACAATTCTGATCACAAGTCCGATTCCGCAAGATGGCAAGACCACCGTCGCTACGAATCTGGCGATTGTGCAGGCCCAGAGCGGGCGGCGGGTTCTGCTGATCGACGCGAACCTGCGGCGCCCGGAAATTCAGCGGGTTTTTGAGGGTCTCTCGCAGCAAGGATTGACAAATCTTTTGGTGGGCGACGGCACGATGGCCACGTGCGTTTCGAAGACAAAGATTCCGAACCTGGACGTGATCGCCAGCGGCCCGCTTCCTCCGAATCCCATCGATCTGCTTTCGGGCAACCGATGGCGCGATTTGCTTCGCGAGGCGCTTACGCAATACGACCAGATCATCATCGATACGCCGCCGGTGCTCCTGGTTAGCGACGCAGGAGTATTGGCCACCACCGTTGATGGCGTGATCCTCGTGGTGCGGGCGAACCGAAATTCCCGGGGCGTGGCCAAGCGGGCGTGCACGCTGCTGTCCCATGTCAATGCGCACATGTTCGGAGCGGTGCTCAACGCGGCTCGCGTCACGCGCGGCGGCTATTTCCGCGAGCAGGCCCGGGCGTTTTATGATTATCAGCCGGTCGAGGATCGGCGAAGCCGGCGCCTCGCCAAGGCCAAGGACACCTCGTCCCTTTCCCACTAAATTGGAAGGGTTCCCATGCGCTCCGTGTCGATGCTTGATCTGAAGGCCGAGTATCGGCTCTTTCGCGACGAGATCCGTGCGGCAATCGACGCAGTGCTGGAGAGTCAGCATTTCATCGGCGGTCCCGCCATCGGAGAGCTTGAGACTGCGCTTTCCGTGCATTGCGGGGTTGCGCACGCAATTGCGATCAGCAATGGGACGGACGCACTGCTCTGCGCGTTGATGGCGCTGGACGTCGCGCACGGCGATGAGGTCATTCTCCCTTCGTTCACATTTTTTGCGACGGCCGGGACGGTGGCGCGCTTGGGGGCCAAGCCTGTTTTTGTGGATATCGACCCGGAATCTTTTAACCTCGACCCGCAACTCGTTGAGAAAGCTGTGACGGCCAAAACGCGGGCGATCATCCCGGTGCACTTGTTCGGTCAGTGCGCGGACATGGGCGCGATCAATGGGGTCGCGCGGCGGCACGGCATCAAGGTGGTGGAAGACGCGGCCCAGGCAATCGGTGCAAAATACAAAGGACGACCGGCGGGTACGCTTGGCGATCTCGCAAGCCTTTCGTTCTATCCGACGAAGAATCTTGGAGGGTTCGGCGAAGGCGGCATGATCTTCGCCAATGATGAGCGCCTCGCGACCATCTGCCGACAGCTGCGAAATCACGGGGAATCGCAGCGCTACTATCACGATCGCGTGGGCGGGAATTTCCGCCTTGATACGATGAAGGCCGCGATTTTGCTGGTGAAGCTCAAGCGCCTCGACGAGTTCACGCGCAGGCGAAGACAAAATGCTCAGACCTATGACCGGTTGCTCGCCGGCGCGGGTGTCGCCACTCCGAAAGTCTCCGAGAGCTGCGAGCACGTCTATCACCAGTATTCAATCTTGAGCGACCGCCGCGACGAACTGGCCGGATATTTGCGCGATCGCGGGATCGGATCGGCGGTGTATTATCCCGTTCCGCTGCATCTGCAAAAATGCTTCGCACACCTTGGATATAAATCCGGGTCGCTTCCGGTCACCGAGCACACCGCCGGGCGCATACTGTCGTTGCCCTGTCATCCCATGATGGCCGCGGACGATGTAGAATATGTGGCTGCGCGCGTCCAGGAATTCGAGCGCCGGTGACGACCTTCGATTTGCGGGGTGGGATATGAGCAACGATCTGGTTCAACGGGCCACGCGATTCGCCGAAAAGCAGCATGAGCATCAGTTTCGCGATGACGGCAAAACGCCGTATGTGGAGCATCCCAAGGCCGTGATGCGAATCGTCCGCGATGAATTTCACGAAGAGGATCCCGAGATGCTCGCTGCCGCACTCCTGCACGACACGCTCGAAGACACCAAGACCGACTTCAATGAAATCGCCTATGCGTTCGGCAAGCGGGTGGCCAAGCTGGTGGCCGTCCTTAGCGACGACAAGCGGCTGCCTGAACCCCGCCGCGAGCGCGAATACTTCGCACAGTTGGCGGCGGGGCCGAGGGAGGCCAAGATTTGCAAACTCGCCGACGTGCTGCACAACCTCCGCGATCCGACCGAGACCGACCGCAAGGCGAAACTCCGCACGGGCAAGAAATTAATCAAACTGTTTGGTTCTTCCGGCCGACTCAAAGAGCCTGTACACCTCCTCAAGGAAGAGATGTCGCGGTGAATTCCCACCCAAATCGGATTGGTTGCGTATGCGCATCATCGTGAC
>JBKJYI010000018.1:0-2520 GCA_046715855.1 Phycisphaerae bacterium | reverse complement strand
GGCAAGGAGCTTGTGGCCGAGCTCATTAAGCTAGGGATTTTGGTGCGGGAAGGATCCGCCTTCGACGCTCAGGAGCAAGAGCTAGATAAGGTCTGGCGATGGCAGCGCGATGCGAGGTACCTGCACTTCAGCACGCGGCGCGTACGATTTCAGGATTTGAGCGCAGAGAGAAGCTCTCTTTCCGATTTAGTCAAGGAATCACGCCCCCCATCACCCTATAAATCTTACCATTCTTCGACGGTCTCGCTGCCCGGTTCGTTTGCGGACCACGACGGTCAGTTTTGGAACGTCCTACGCGATCGGCGAACGAGGCGCGAGTTTCGGCCCCACTCCATTACCATGACCCAGTTCTCGGAAGTGGTCCTTTGGACCTGGGGAAAAACGCAGACCATCGATGACGCGGAACTCGGCTCATACCTCTTGAAAACCAGTCCGTCCGGCGGGGCCCGCCATCCCATTGAAGTCTATCCCGTCGTGCTACGAGTCGACGATATCGTGCCCGGCATTTATCATTATTCTGTTGAAAAGCACGGACTTGAGCTTATCCGACAAGGATGTTTCGATGATCTGGTCGTATCGCTCTGCGCGGATCAAACCTGGGTTCGCGAAGCTGCGGTGGTTTTCTTTATGACAGCCGTCGTCGAACGCAGCATGTGGAAATACCGCCACTCACACGCCTATCGCGTCTTGCACCTCGATGCGGGGCATTTGGGTCAGACATTTCATTTGGTCTGCACCTGCCTTGGCCTTGCTCCCTTCACGACAGCGGCACTCGCGGCACCAGCTGTTGAAGAGACGTTGGGGCTCGATGGAATCTCAGAGGTGGTTCTTTATGCCGCAGCCACGGGACATCCAGCTTCCCCTGACAAGAGCGATCGGCAGGAAACCTGAAGGCATTGGCCGGGCAACGAGTTACGCTATTGCAAAGACGCTTTGACTCGTGGTTGATCCTTGGAAGCGGAACAATCGACGAAACGGGAGTATGCATCATGATGCCGAAGCGCGTGTTTATCAGCTTTGACTACGACCACGATGAAGGGGCTAAGATCATGCTTGCGGGGCAAGCGAAGCTTGGGGACAGTCCGTTCGAGTTTACGGACGCGTCGATCAAGAGCCATCTCGTTGGGGACTGGCAGTCGAACGTTCGCCGACGGATGGACAACATCGACATGGTGATCGTACTTTGCGGCCAGTACACACATTTAGCAAGCGGGGTCGCAGCGGAGCTAAGTATCGCCCAAGACAAGGGCAAATCGTACTTCCTTTTGGCGGCGTATGCTGAGAAGAATTGTACGAAGCCCACGTCGGCGACGGTTTACGACAAAGTTTACAAATGGACTTGGGACAATCTAAAGGCACTGATCGGCGGCGCGAGGTAAGCCATCATGCGTAGAGCCTTATGCGTGGGGATCGACCTTTATCCGAGTGGATCATTGCGAGGTTGCGTCAATGACGCGGATCGCATGGCGTCTCTCTTGAAGAAACACGAGAACGGTACGCCGAATTTTGACTGTCGGTTGCTCAGAGCGACTCTTGACAACAAAGGGGATAAGGTCGGTAGAGCAGATCTTCGGATGGCGATTAAAGATTTATTCAAGCAACCAGCTTCTGTTGCGTTGATGCATTTCTCAGGGCATGGCACTGTCAACGATCTCGACGGATACCTCGTCACACAGGATGCCTTGACGTACGACGAAGGTCTGGCCATGAGCGAAGTTCTCAAGATGGCCAATGATTCGAAGGCGGAAGAAGTTGTGGTCATCCTTGATTGTTGCCATTCGGGAAACCTGGGCAACCCGCCGGTCATCAATAACGCGCGAGCGATGCTGCGAGAGGGCGTGTCCATTCTTACTGCAAGCCGCGGCGACCAGGTGTCGGTGGAGGCAAGTGGCGCGGGGCTTTTCACCTCGCTCGTGGCGGACGCGCTGGAAGGGGGCGCGGCCGACTTAATTGGCGATGTGACTGCGCCTGCGATTTACGCGTTTGTCGAGGCGGCGTTGGGAGCATGGGACCAGCGTCCCCTGTTCAAATCTCACGTCTCCAAACTCATCCCCCTGCGCCACTGCGAGCCTGCGGTCGATGCAGCAATTCTTCGTGAATTGCCGACTCTGTTTCCCGTGCCTGCCGAAGACCTTCCACTCTCACCCGCATTTGAACATACATGTCAGACGAAGGACGATGCGAAGACCGCAATCTTCTGCAAGCTTCAAGCGCTCCACCGAGTGCATCTGGTCGTACCGGTGGGCGTGACTTACATGTATGATGCCGCGATGCAATCCAAGTCGTGCCGTCTAACCGCTTCGGGGCGTTACTATTGGCGACTGGCGAAGGAGAATCGAATCTGAGTTTGCGCCGACTAGGGACAATGAAATGATATCTTTTTTTGGCGAACTCGCCTGTTACGGCGAGGCACTCTCGCTGACAACTCCTCCCCATCGCGAAAAGAACGTTTGATTCTGCTCCGAAATCGCAGCATCCAGCTTTGCAACCGCGTCATCCAGTTCCAGCATCTGTTTCGTA
>JBKJYI010000017.1:0-5798 GCA_046715855.1 Phycisphaerae bacterium | reverse complement strand
GGTTTTTATTCCTCCACGCATCGCGATGCGAATGTGGAGAGGGTTCTGGGCGTTGGGAATGCGTTCAAGCTTCCCGGATTGCAGAAGTATCTCCAGCAGAATTTGAGCATGACGGTGGATCGGCCTTCGACGTTCAAGAATTCGACCACGACGGCGGTGGCTGGGCAGGAGGCGTTCAAAGAGCAATTTTTGAGTTATTTCGTCGCGTACGGTCTGGCGATTCAGGGGCTCGAATTGTCCAAGGTAACAAGCAATCTGTTGCCGACGGAGATCGCCAAGCAGGTGGTGTGGCGGAAGAAGCGTCCGACATTTGCGGCTGCGGCGGCTTGTCTGGTTGCGGCCGGGGCGCTGATCTGGTTTCGTCAGACAACGGATATGAGCGCGCTAGCTGCTGGAGCGGTCACTGCTCCGCCCGCCCCAACATTCGATCAGGCAAAAACAATTATTGCGAGCGGTCCGCGCGGGGAACTCAGTGAGCGCGCGAAAGCAGCCACTGTGCTCGGGGCGGCTAACACGATGAGGAAAGCGCTCGCCGACCTGGCCGGCAAGGGCACCGATGAGGTGAAGGAAGTCGATCAGATGGTCGCCTTGCTTCAGCAAAAGCCGGTGGTTCCGGAATTGCTTCACGTGATTCACGAATCGGTGCCGCATCCGAAGGGGCCTCTGGCGGAGGCGCAGACGCCGCAAGAAGTGGCGGCTGCGGTCAAAGGCGGCGCTCCGGCCCGCGGCGAACGAGAGCAGGTTTTCATCGAAAATATCGATATTATCTACGATCCGGACTTGGGGAGATTCAACTGGGCCAGCAAGGTGGAAATGCCGCCGCCGATTAACAAGTATGATCCCGATACGCCGTTGGCGGGATTCTATATCAAAATTACATGCCGCTCGCCGCACGCCGGCGGAACGACTTTCATTCGCGATAAATTCATGACTCCGCTTCGTGACAAGGGCCGAACTGCGAGCAAACTTTTTTACATCGACCAGGTTACGTTGTTCGAAGCCAACAGAGTCACCGTGGCTGCCACCGGCGCCGGAAAAACTGGAACCACGCGACCGGGTCGCGGAGGCACAACGTCGGTTGCCGCCGCCACTGGAATTACGTCGGCTGTCCCGACGAGCCATATTGATCCCCTTACTTTTGAGCCGACGACGAATGACTGGCGATTCGAGATTTGGGCGAGCGCACTCCTTGGCGAGGCGCCTGCCGAGGGCGAAGCGGCGCCTGTCGAAGAGAAACCCAAACCAGGCGCTCCGAAACCGAAACCGAACAACAAACCCTGATTGTTTGATTTGGCGAAAGCGACAGTGCCGGAGTAACCAATGGATTTTGTGAAACGCAACCTGTTCTTCATCCTCTGTGCGGTCGGCGCGATAGCCGGAATTGCTCTGGGCGTTACAGGCCTGCAGGCGATGCCCAAAGTGGTCACGGAGATGAAATCCGCCCAGACGCTCTACACCAGCCTGGAGGGACTGCAAACCAAACCCGTCAACGAAGAGACTATCAAAGCAGAAGAGACGCGGATCGAGACCGTGCAGGCCGATCGGGCCAAGATTCTGGAAAAGGCACAGGAGCTCTACCCCGGCTACTTCAAGGACTGCACGGGCACTGGGGAGGAGCGGACGTGCAAGCTTAATACGTTCGTCGATGACGTTTTGCCGGAGGGACCTTCGGATAGGCGCATCGCTTTTCGTGCCGCATACCAGCAAGCGATGAAAGATTTGGTCACCAAGCTCAACGGCGGGTGGACATCCACTGCGCAAGAGCAGGACCAAATGAAGCGGAAGATCGAGGACGAAAAGGCGGAGCTGGCCAGCAATCCAACGCTCGCGCCGGAATTTGGAAGTGAAACCAAAAATCAGGCGGGGGGGCTTACTCGCGCCGGCGTCCGGCAGGATGCGCGAGTTCGGGCGGATCAGCAGGCTGCTCAGCGCATCTATTGTTATGTTAATACATCGAACACCAAGGATCGCAAATCAGAGGCGCAGCCTACGTTTCAATACGAAGACGCCATGGAGGAGTTGAACTCGGGCGAGCCTCCAACCGCGGAGGAAATCTGGCGGGCCCAAGTGGGCTATTGGATTCAGCGCGACATCGTTGACGCGATTGCGGATATCAACAACGCCGCGGCGGAGGAGCTCAAAGCCGCCGGGAATGAACGCTGGGTGGCGACCATGCCGGTCAAGGACGTGATCTCCATCCGCCTGGGGCCCGATTTTTATGTGCCCGTGCAGGGCGGCTTGTACGCTCCGCCAGAGGCCGGGGGGTATGCTCCCGCAGTTCCGACCGGAACGGCGGAAACGGTATTTACCAAGTCGGCGTCGGGTCCGTATTACGAGGTGGTGCAGGTTTCCGCCAAACTGGTCATGGACCAGCGGGATATTCTCAAGCTGGTGGAGCGCATCAGCAACAATCGGTTTTACACCCTGGTTCGAGCGGCCTACAAGGAGGTTCCGCCGAACCCTACTCTTACCGGCAAGATTTACGGTTCAGAGCCGGCCGTCAACGTGGTGCTGGACTTCGAGTTCATTATGCTGGGCGGCTTGTTTCGGGAATGGATGCCTACCGCGGTCTGTGAGAAGTATGATTGGATGAAATGTCCGGAGCGCGACGCGGCTGCGGACGATAATTAGTCCCGCTCGTGGTGGTCTAAATTATGGCAAAACAACTGGTCAATCCGTTCGAGCGCCACATCGAGAAGCTGGTGCTGGCAATCGCCGGGCTTCTGCTCATCGGCGTAATGGTGAAGTTCGTATTTTCGTCGCCCAACGTGGTTCAACTCGGGCAGGAGACTGCCATGCCCGGGACGATAGACGGCCGACTCGCTCAAAAGGCCAATGAGATTCTGGAGCGCATCCGCAGCGCCAAGCCGCCGGCGATCGAACACGATCCCAAGTTTGATGACTTCGTGGCTTCGATCGCACCGCTCGAGGTGAAAGGGCTACGCGTTGCCACCGCTATTGGCCCTGAAGTGCCCATCGTGGATGAACCTGGCGTCGCAACCGGGAGGGCAACGTTAGTGGTGATCCCTCCGGCTCCCAAGCCCGTTTACACCATGGGACGCAACACGCTGGTGAGCGCAAATGCTGCCGGCGGCGATACTGCGGTGGACTGGGTGATGCTGGCGATTCCGTTTGACGTAAAGGGCATGTCGGAGTTGCAGCGCCGGGCATGGGGCGCAACGCAATCCGATGTGATTTTTGCCACGCCGGAAGTGCAGCGTCGAATGAGGCACAGCGACGGAAGCTGGTCGGATGGCGACTGGGAGACCATCGCAAATTCGCCCAGTTACAAGATGCCCAATCCTCCGACGATCCGCTTGATGGATGAGGGCGGCAAGATTGTGGCCAATAAAGACGATCTCCGAGCGGTCCAGCGATTCCAGGAGGAAATGGCCGACCCCAGGGTACAACTGGCGATCTTGCGTCCGCTGCCTCCCACGTTTGCGGCGGGTGAACAGCCCTGGAAGTTTCCATTGATCACCACATATGAAAACGTCGTCAAGCAGGATCAACAGTTCCTGACGCCGAACAATCCATCTGCGCCGGTTGAAGATCGGTACGGGATCGGAGTTGCAGCCGGGAAGGCCAAGCCGGAGCCCAAGACGGCCAGCCAGGTCATCACTCAGGAGCTCGACGACGCCCGCGCCCAAATGGAATCCGGAAGAACCTTGTGGTCCAAGAATGAAGTGACGCTGGCCTACAACCGGGCGATTGAAGTGACCAGCAGCAAAGAAGCGACTCCCGAGCAGAAGGCGAAGGCTCAAAAACTGATGAAGGAGGCCGAGCAGCTCATCGTTGACATCCAGCATAACCCCAAGGGCTTCAAGGCCGGCAAAGGGCCTGCGGGGCTGGCCGAGGCTCCCAAGAAGCGGGAGCAATCCCCGCAGCAGGACATCTGGGGCTACGACGCAGGTGTCGGAAGCATCACCAACGGGGAAACGTATCAATATCGAATGCGGGCCCGCGTGCTCAACCGATTGGCGGGCGTGCCCGAGAGTTTTGCCGATCCCAAGGACGCTCAGGTCGTGATTGTGGCGGGGGACTGGTCGGAGCCGACCGATCCGATTCATATTCCGGAAGATTCGTGGTACTTCGTAACTCGGGATGATAAGAATAAACGCGAAGTTTTCGTGGAGTTTTTCCGCTGGTATGAAGGGGTCTGGGTAAAATCCAAGGCCGAAAATTTCGTCGAGGGAGAAGTGCTTGAGCATCAGGAGCGCACTCCGGTGCCAGGTAAAGAAGACCGTAGTGTTGCCGAAACTCCGACCGTGCCTTATGGCGAGGACCTAATCTTGCTCGATATTGAGTTCTCGCGGCCTCTGCGGGAGCGCAAATCCGGAAGCGGCAAAGAAGGCGTCAAGTTCGCCGCCCAGCCGACCCCGGAGACTGCGGCGGTGTTTGTGGACAGCAAGGGCCGACTTCATGAGCGCGTTGTCGTCGTGGACAAAGAGAACACGCAGAAGCGCAAAATTGAAGTCTGGTCGCCCTCGAAGAAAGCGTCGGTTCCCTAGGAATCTTCAACGGCGATTGAAATATTTGCAGTTTGTGGCCCCTCGATATGGTTGCGGAGCTGCTGGTGTGCGTCTAGTATTCGGTCAAGCGGTCGGAGAATTCGGCTGCAAGCGTTATTGACCGACCACACAACTTCGGTTTTCATTAGGTCGCGTTGCACGGCGAACGGGGATCTGCGCGGATCGCCTTTACAGCCGTGAGAAACCTGGCCCAGCGTCACAACGAGGAGGAGCTTCCTTTGCGTCGCACTTGGATCGCCCTGCCGGTTTTTGTGTTCGTTCAACTTGCCACTGTTTTCTTTCCCGCGGCGGCGCGGGCCCAGGACGCCGGAGCGGTTCTTGGCCAGGCCGTCCAGCGGTTTCATGACGGCGATTACCTCACGGCTCAGGAATTGCTCGCGAACATCAATCGTTCGCAACTCACTCCCGAGCAGCAGACTACCCGCGACGATTATGTGAATCGCGTGCAAACCGCGATCACCATGCTGGAGCGGGCGCGGCGCGATTTGGAGGAGGCCAGCCGCGCGGCGCAAGAGGGCAATAAGGCACGGGCCGGTGAACTGCTCGATATGGTCATTGCCAATGAATACGCGACCCAGCCGGTCCGCGAGTCGGCGGCTTCGTTGCGGCTTGAATTGCAAAGCGGCTCTCCAGTTCCGGCGCGACCCCCGGTCGTCGCCCCGCCGGTTCAAGATCCGACCCCCAGTCAGCCGGTCGTGCGCGAGGTGATCACTGAGTCGACCCGGACCATTTCGCCCGAGGACGTACAACGTGCAGCCGACCTGACGGCTCAAGGCAATGATCGCGTCAGCGCCAGTCAATACGAGGAGGCTCAGGCCTTGTTCGAAGCGGCGCTTGAGGCGGTGCCGGGTTACCCGGAAGCGGTCGACGGTCTTCGGGTGGTTCAGGCGCATCGTGCCAATGTTTCCGGCGCGGCGGTGGATTCCCTGATTGCGAGAATTCAGCGCGAAGATGCCATCAACTGGCAGCGGACGGTCGCTGAATATCGCGACGTCGAGGGCACCATCCGGCAACATATTGCGGCGGAGCGTTTCGAAGAGGCGCGGCAGCTCGTGGTGCGGGCCAATCAGATCGTCGAGGCGGGGCGCCAGTTCGCTGATCCGCTTGCGAAGTATGAGACTTTACGGTCCGAAGCCGACGCACTGGCCATTCTCATTGAGGAGTCCGAGCGCAGGTACAATGAGCAGAGGGTGACCGAGGTGCGGCGGCAGATTGAGGAGCAGCGGGCTGCCCGAATCCGGCAGGACGAAGAGAATCGGCGCATTC
>JBKJYI010000016.1:0-3132 GCA_046715855.1 Phycisphaerae bacterium | reverse complement strand
CCGGTCGCCGTGGCGATAAAACACGATGTTACCGAAGCTGCGTTTGTGCGACGGTTCGAACGGTCGGTCGATAAATATGTTCATCAGCCGGTAGACCCGCTGGTCACATTTGAAATCATCGTTGCCGTCGTCATAATGCTCAAACACCGCCGCGTCGTAGCCGCGCCCGGCCATGCGCGCTATGCCCTGCTCGACCTCGGCGAACGAACGGCCGTCTTGACCAGCGCCGTATTCGACCATGACGATGCGCGGCGGCAATATTTCAAAGTCGTGGGAATTCAGCACCGTGAAGTCCCAGCCCTCGGCGTCGATCTTGAGAAATTCGACGTGTTGTACGCCCTGCTCGCTCAAAAAATCACCGAGACACACGCAGCGCACGCGAATCAATTGCTCGGGGCCACCGTACGGCGTCGCGCCCAAACCGGAAAGCCCGGTAACCTGGGATTGATGAAATTCCACCGCGTCGGCGGCGCGATCGCTCACCGCAAACGGAAAGACGCGCGCCCTGCCCGGGTAATTCTGCGCGAACGCTTGCAGCCTCACGAGCGCAGTGGGATCCGGGTCGAACAACTCACCCTGCCAACCCATGTCGAGAAAAAATACCGACAACTGGCCATAACAGGCGCCGACATCCACCATGCGGGGATCGGCAGGCATATCGTCCAGCCATTGAAAATACGGCTTTATAAGCGACCGCGCCAGCTCGATATCCGTCAAACCCTCATAAAACATATTGCCGTGCTCGGCATCCGCCAGACGCTGCGCCTCTACCTTAAGTTCCGCCAGGGATTTTTGAACCAGGGTCTCGCGGCTGTCGCGGTACGCCGCGAACATATCGCACAACGCCGCGCCGACCTTTGCCGAGAATCGGCGGCTGTCCTCAAAGGGATTGCCGTCCGCCAGGCGTGCGCTCAAGCGTTCCCGGACCGCAGCGCGCGCCTTGGGGTCACGGGCCAAGTGCACGGCCTTGGCAATGTAGTCCGGCTCGTCCACCGCCACCAAGTCCTCGGCGTCCAACCGGCGCAGCATGGCGGTGCTGTGCAGCGAGCGCATGGTCGTGCCGCGCCAGGCGACCACCGGGCAGGTCAAGCTCAACGGGTCGTACAGCGAACACACCCCCGGGAACGGATGACTGTCGAGATACACATCGGCGAGCTTCACAAGCTCATGGACGTCGGCGCGCGCCGGCTGCGCCGGTACGATGCGCACCCGCTTGAAATCCACGCCGTGTGCGGCAAAATCCGCCCGGAGGCGTTGCCGGAACGCCTCGCTTGAATATTTTTTCATCCAATTCGGGTTGAACGGATAGAGAATCAACACGCTGTCCGGAACCTGCGCCAGGATCTTCGCCCAGGTCGAGGCCAATTCCGGCACGATCTTGTAGAAATTCGCGCCCGAGCAAAATACCACGGCGTTTTCGGGTATGCCGAGCGTACTTCTATCCACGCTGAAGCTGCGCTTATCGCGATCGTGTCTATAGGCGTAATAATTGAAACCTTCGTCCATCAAAAACAACTGCTCGGTGTAATGCGCCGCGGCACCGGTGTCGGGCTCGTTCCAGCGCGCCGACAGAAAATAATCCATGTTGCGCATGCCGCTGGTAGCGGCGCAGGCGGCCTGCACAGCTTGCACGCGCGCCAGTCGCGCCGCGGCCAACAAGGTGATGGGATTGATCACTGCCGTGACATTGGACACGATCAACATCACGTCCAGGTCGTCGGCACGGATGCGCGCCGCCATCAGGCTGGGATCGCCCTCTGGCAACACCACGAACGCATCGCAAAGCGATTTACAATATTCCTCGAGGTGGTGTTTGTGAGACATCTGGGTATAAAGGATGATCTCGAATTGTTCCCGATCCATGCCCTCAAGGCCGGCGATAGTGAAAAATGTTTCGGTCGACGGACCGTAGTGGCCGGCCAACAGGCCCAGTTTAATTCTCTTGCGCCGTGGATCGCGGCGCGGAAACAGATAATTGACCGGAAATTTATTCAGCAGCAAAAGGTATTCGATAAGGTCGGCGCGCCGCCGGTACAGCATGGACAGATTTTTTTCGTTGAAATAGGCCAGCATGAACCCGAGTTGTTGAAACCCGAACACCGCATCCCGCCAACGCCCTGCGCCGTGCTGCGCGCGCACCCCGGCATGCAGCACCGCCAGCAGCTCGTCCATGTACTGGTAATAACACTCGGCCTCGCCCGGCCGCTTAAACAGCGCCGGCAGCCTGAACAAATAACCGAGGTAATCCTTGAAGAACCATTCCGGGATTGCGTCCAGCGTGGGTATCAGCGGAAACGCGTGGGCGTCCGCCAACAACATGCCGGCAAGGAGCAGGCGCGTGGTGTCGAGCGGCGCGGCGCCAGCTGGAAAACTTCGCTGAATATCGGTCAACAGCGCCTCGTCCTCGGACCCAAGCGGCAGCGCGCACACGCCGCATCCGTACAGCATCTTATGACTCTCGCCGAGCCGGCCGGCATACGCCGACTCCAACTCCTCGACCGGCGTGCTCAGCCAACGTCGCGCGATGCAGCGGCGGATTTCGAGCAGGGCGCCGGTCAGATCGGCGTCTTGCCCGCCCCACTCGTAGCGGGTGGTGAACTTGAGGAGATTTTTGAACGGATAGTCGAGTACCGCCGGATCACGCTTCATCCGCTGAGCCCTTCGCCGCGCGCTGCGTCGCCTTTGCCGACAGGCGCTCGAGATCGGCGTCCACCATCATGCCGACCAGTTCGGCGAAACCGACCGTCGGCCTCCAGCCCAAAACCGTCATGGCCTTGCTCGACTGCCCGTAGAGATTATCCAGATCCACCGGCCGGTAGAGCGCCTTGTCGATTTCGATGTGGCGTTGCCAATCGGCGATACCGACATGCCCGAAGGCGGCGTGCAAAAAATCCCTGATGGAATGCACCGTGCCGGTGGAGATCACGAAGTTATCCGGCACAGGATGTTGCAGCGTCAGCCACATCGCCTGCACATAGTCCCCGGCATAACCCCAGTCGCGACGGCTGTCGAGATTGCCAAGCCGCAGATTCTTCGCCAAACCAAGTTTGATCGCGGCCACGCCGTGACTGATCTTGCGGGTGACGAAATCGAGTTGCCGCAGGGGCGATTCGTGGCTGAACAGAATGCCGT
>JBKJYI010000015.1:0-3240 GCA_046715855.1 Phycisphaerae bacterium | reverse complement strand
TCCGCGAGATGCTGCGCGCCGGGGTGAACGTCTGTCTGGGCACGGACAGCCTGGCCTCGAATCCGTCGCTGTCGATCCTCGATGAGCTTCGGCTCCTCCGTTCGAAGTGCCATGACGTGGCACCGGGCGACCTTCTCGCGATGGGCACGATCCGCGGGGCGCGAGCGATTGGCCTTGGCGATATTGTGGGTTCGCTGACTCCCGGAAAATCCGCTGATATGGTCGTGATTCCGTTGGAGAAGTCCGCCCGCGATTGGGACGACATTTTTGAAACTTCCGTAGGACCGCTGGCCGTGTACATGGGGGGCAAACCCACGGCCACGGAGCCACAAAGCCACGAAGGGTAGGTTTCCGGTTTCCGGGTTCCGAGAACCGGGATTGCCGAGCGTGAGGTTGCCCAGATTGACAATGGGTTCGCGTGGAAAAGTACTGTCGGAATTATCCCCTTGACAAACCACGCACAAGATGTAGAATTAGGGCATGAACTTCAAACAGGCATGCAAGCTCGACAATAACCAAGCCCGCGAACACCTTGAAAAGCTGCGATGGGGCGGCGAACCGTACTGTCCGCATTGCGGCTGTTTGGAAGTAACCAAGCTTCAAGGCAAGTCCACGCGGCCCGGCGTTCACAAGTGCAAGTCCAAGGCCTGTCGCAAGCAATTCACCGTCACCGTTGGCACCATCTTTGAAGATTCGCATATCGAGCTACGCCACTGGGTCATGGCTTTCAGCTTGGTTTGCTCATCGAAAAAGGGTATCAGCGCGCTCCAGCTTCAACGCATGCTCGGCCTTGGATCGTACAAATCGGCTTGGCACTTGGCGCACCGTATCCGCTGGGCGATGCAGAATGAACCAATGCAGACCATCTTGAAAGGCACTATCGAGATGGATGAAACCTACGTTGGCGGCAAGCCCCCGCGAGTGCCGCGCGTCAAGTACGATCTAAAGCCGGGCGAGAATCCGCCGCTGCCCCGTCGATTCGGTGGACCCGGCGAGAAGCTCAACACTGGACGCGGCACCAAGAAAACACCCGTTGCGGCCTTGATTGAACGCGATGGCAAGATGCGAACCAAGGTGCTTGGGCGCGTCGATGCAAAGAGCCTGCGCGCCGCTGTCGCCGAGCGCGTGGACACCGAGCAATCACGACTCATGAGCGATGAGTTTCAGCCGTACAAGAACGTCGGGCGCATGTTCAAGCTCGCCCATGACTCGGTGTGCCACAGTGCAGGCGAATATTCGCGGGATGGCGTCCACGTAAACTCATGCGAATCGTTCTTCGCTTTGCTGAAGCGCGGAGTGCATGGCACGTTCCACCACGTTTCCAAGCAGCACCTACAGCGTTACGCCGATGAGTTTGCTTTCCGTTGGAATCACCGGAAGATTACAGACGCGGAGCGGACGGAAGCGGCGCTAATGATGGCACCAAATTGCCGGTTGCAATACAAGAATCGAGCTTGTTAGGTAAGCGGCAAGTGGCCCCAATTTGTTGCATGTAAGGGTCGCTGGCATGGCTCGATAGGCTTCACCGGCAAACGCGTGTGCCCAAAGACGGCAATGGAAATAGCGACCGGCGCGGATGTAGCGCCAACACGCTTAGTCGCAGCCGCTGATTGGACGTTCGGGTGGAGTGGTTTAACGTCAATCACCATCGTGCTCATTTCCGTCAATCCGATTGATGTCCAAAATGTTTGCCGTCAGGCGCTGCTCGACGACATGCTTATCGTCGCAGTACAACTGAAAGCGATACTCTCCGCTCTTTTCTAGTATAAGGTTTGGAATCTGAACAATCCAGTCCAATACCTTAAGTGGGTCTGGAAATGCAATCTGTTCAGAAGCCTGAAAGCCCTTGATCTCTTCATCGGTGTTGGCGTGTAACAGCTTTATCGCAAATCGGTGCGTGCCGTGCCCGTTGCCCATGCGTATGAACAGAAAAAGCCTAGGGCACAACGTCGGATAACCGGGAGCGCTAATTTGATCGACCAGATTCATCAATGTTTTTTGCTGACTGGAACCGTCAATTATGACGTTTTCGCATATCAAAAACGATGACACTTTCGGTGTTGGGCGCGTCCCTTTTGATTGTTTATCCTCTTGCATTGTTCGTTCTACTCCGATAAACTACGGTTGCTTCCGGCGCATACATTGCCCCTGCCGGGAGTCGAACCCGGAAGCAAGCACGCTTGCACTGCGACCCAAACGCAGCGTGTCTGCCAGTTCCACCACAGGGGCAGCCATCCTGCAAGATGGCCTACAATCAAGAGTCGCCCCGGCGACGCTACCCGTCCCCTAGACGGGACGCCGCCAGGTACGACCCACTAACCAGCCGGACACCTGCTCCCATAGCAGGACCGGCTGGGTTCGCATATTGAAAACGATGATTCGAATTCTTGATGATGTTCAATACGTTGAATTGCTTTTGATCCACCATGATCGAGAATTCGTTCCGTCGTATTCAATTTGTCGTAAGTCAACGCCGTTTGTTCGTCTCTCTCACGTTGGTCGTTCGACGAACTGATCGTAAAGACTTACGTTCCATCTGTCAAGTGGGAACTCACGGGATATCCCGCAGCTTTACTTTAACGAGGAAATCGAATGGCCAAACGCAAGAACCAACCACCAATCAGCCTGCACGGCGTCACCGTCGATGACGCGCTCCGCGCGGCGATGAAAACACCCGTCGAGCCGAAGCCCGCGAAGCGCAAGAAGGGGGCAAGGAAGAAGGGCAAGCGATGAAACGAGAATGGGTTTTGCGCACCTGCTTGCTGCTGGCCGGGATTGCTATTGGAACACTTCTAAGCATCAAGCTATCGTCACGATTCAAAATGGAAGGTGGGTTCAAACGAATCGACACGTGGACCGGGGCCGTATGGATTCTCGAATCCGGTAAGACCTACGAGTATAAAGGTGAGAAAAAAGAAACGCCTCCTAAGTGGGTTAAGGTGATCGAACCGTAATGAGCGTCACGTTGCCAACGTGCCAGCATACTACTAAAAGTGGCTTGGTTTGTGAACGGTATAATTCCGAGTACTGTTTTGCGGTGGTAGGGTGTCCCTCGTGACGCGCAACATGTGGTAGGTAGATGTTCGGTCACTGGCTGGTCGACGCTGAACGAATCGGAATGTCGAGACTTCGTGCTTCATACTCCAGATAACATGCGCAGCGCGCGGAATTGGAGGCTGGAATCGAAGAATCCGACGGTGGAAAATAAAGTGATTGACGAAGGAGTGTTCACGCTGGGAG
>JBKJYI010000014.1:0-2874 GCA_046715855.1 Phycisphaerae bacterium | reverse complement strand
GTCGTGCGGTGATGACCAGGTCATCTCCGCGGGCGCCGACCAGCTCGCCGGTGGGCAGATCGACGATCATGCGGGTGTGCCGGGGCCAGGGGGTGTCGCGGAGCAGCACGTTTCGCGCAAACCACAGCCGCGTCTTTTCCGGCGACGCCAGGGCGGCAGAACCAGCGATGACGACGGCTGCGATCAATACGATCATCGACCGCCGTATGCTCCGTGGAGAGAGTACCGCGCCGAAATCCAGCGGCTGTGCGGCTTGCGGAGCACGCTCGATCACCGTGGACATCAGCGCGGGAGAATTTGTGCCGGGAGCACCGACTTCGCCCGACGCAAATCGCACCGCTGAAATCAGGATGGATGAAAGCTGCGGAAACTTCCTTTCTACCAGCTTGGCGATGTCAGCCGCTTCGATCCGCAACATCAGCGGCGAAAGAATCCGCCGCCACACCACGATCAACGCAAGCAAAACAAGCGTCGCCAGCAGCGTGGCGCGCATGCTCCAGCGCATCCCGCGCACGCCGTAGTCCAGCGAGAATTGCAGCAACGCAGCCAATAGCAGAAAGGCGGCGAGCCGGGCCACTCCCTGCATGACCAGGTAACCGCGCAGCCGCCCGGCCAACGCACCGAGGCGATCGGATAGAGCCGCGTCGAGCCCCCCTCTCCTTGACAAGGAGGGGGCAGGGGGTGGTTCGCCCGGTGACCCCCCTTGGTCCCCCCTTATCAAGGGGGGAGGCTGGCGCTTTTCCCCAAATTGTCCCAATGCGTCGCTCACAGCAGGCGATTCCATTTCCGCAGGGCCCACTCCACGGCGAGCAGCCCCACGAGCAAAGCCAGCATTTTTTCGTTGTCCCATAGCGTCACCGGGCGCGAACGAATCGGCACCACTTCGTGCAAGTCCGGAATCGCCTTGACCAACTCCGCAGCTTGATCAACTTCCCAATAGCGCCCGCCCGCCGATTGCTCGGCAAGCGTTTGAAGTTTCGCCTTGTGCAACTGCGGCTGCATGATTTCCAAATTTGGTCGCGACACGAGCATATCCCGCTCCAGCGCGCCGTCACCGTCCCCCGCGCCGCCCGGTGGCGTAATGCCGATGCGATATCGCCCGGCGCGATCGGGAACAAAGCGGCCTTCGAACCAGCCTGGCCGCTGGGCAGTCGCCAGCAAGATCAATTCACGTCGATCGCCGTCGGCCTCATACCACCCGGTGATGCGTTCCTCGCGGACCGGCTCAAAGCGCTGATCGAGCAGCCGGGCCGACACCACCACTGCATCACCGATTGCGGGACGGTCCTTATCCACCAGCAGCGCCCCGCGCCCTTTGCCGCCCAGCAGCTTGCCCTCCGCGAGATAACGGATGGTCTGCACCCAGAATCGCTCGAACCATTCCTGACCAAATCGCCGCCACCGCCACGTGCCGTCGAACCCGACGAACCCGGTACGCCCCGAGCCGGCAAATTGCACCGCGGCCAGCACGTGCCCGCCGTAATTGTTTCGCATGCGCGGATTGCCGTGCCGCAGGAGTACCGTGGCCACCGGCTTTTCACGAAGAACCGGATAATGCCAGTAAACCTCGGTGACACTTTGCCATGTGGCCGCATCCGCCGATGCGTCATCGGTGACCCGCAGGATCGCATGCTGCGTGGCCTCGGGCGAGACCTCGATCGGCGATGCTAAAGTCTGGTAGTGCCCGATCTGATTCAAGATCAAATCCGCTTCCGGGTCGGGTGAGACGGGCAGCAAGTCGACGAGGCTTTTAAACGTGGGATCGCGCATGAATGCGGGACTGTGAGGCCGGGCCGCGGTGTAAAGCAATCCGCCGCCGAACTTTGTCACCCACTGATCGACCAGGCCGGCCCATTCCTCATCGAGGTCGGTTTTGTCGGGGTCGAGCAGGATAATAACGTCGTAGGCGAAAAGTTCCTCAGCGGTCGTGGGCACGTGATCGATAATCGTGTCGCCGTCGCGCACCGCGGTCATGTCCGCCGACTGCAGCCAGCAGCTTACGTCGATGGTGTCGTCGCGCTGCAGAAGCGTGGTGAGATAGCGGTATGTCCAGTTGGGCTCGCCCGCGATGAGCAAGGCCCGCGTGCGGGCATCAACAACATTGACGGTGATCTGCCTGGAGTTGTCTTCGGTGATGGATTCATCGGGCAGCGCGGGAGCCTGCACGGTGTATGCGTAGCGGCCTTTCGATTCCGGTTGGCGTTCGAACGTCACCGGGGCGACCGCCCCGCCGGGCCCCACCAGCACGTCGCGCGAAGCAACCACGCGAGCCTCCCCACCGTCGGTCACATTTTGTTCGAGCAGTTCTACGCGGACCCGCTCGCCATCAATTCCTTCCGTCGCGAAAGTGGCCGTCAACGCAAAAGGGTCTTTCTGCAAAGCATTTTCCGGGGCGAGGATGTCGGTGACTCGCAGATTGCGCGGCATGGTCGGGTCGCCGATCCCCACGATATGCACCGGCACGCGCCGCTCCCGTGCATATCGCGCGATCTCTTCGGCGCTACCGCCGGCGTTGATCCCGCCATCCGTAAGCACCACGATGCCGGCAATCGGCGCCGTGCCCAGTGTTTCGACGGCTTGGCGCACGGCGCGATCCAGATTGGTGGCCGGACCCGCGGCGCTGAACTGCTCGGGCAACGCAGCTGCCGGCGGATTGGCCCGCGCTTCCGACGCGTCGGGTTTATCCCTGCCCGCCGCTTCTTCGGTCTGCTCGTTTTGCCTACCGCCCTCCGCGGCGTACGAGGCTATAGGTTGGGCGTCGTCATCGAACGTATAAAACTTCACACTGTTGTTGGCGGATAGATCCGCCAGCAAAGGCCGTTCGCCTCCGCGCATAATTCTCTCGGCCACATCCATCCGCCGCGCCGCCTGCGC
>JBKJYI010000013.1:0-9436 GCA_046715855.1 Phycisphaerae bacterium | reverse complement strand
GGTATTGGTAGACGGTGGTGACTTGCCCGCCATAGAACGCCGGCAGCAACATGTAGACGATGAGCGCCCGGCCCAGAAACGCGCCGGCGTACATCTGCAGGTAATTCCAGTTGCCGATGAACGCTTCGGCGGGAACGGCGATCAGCGTGATGGCGCTGACCTCGGTCGCGATGATGGAAACGCCCGCCAGCAGCCAGTGCTGCCGCCGCCCGCCGAGGAAGAAATCATGCGTGGTTCGCTCGCCGCGCCCGGCCCAAAACCCAATGCCAATCGTCACCGCGAAGTACACCGCAATGACGGCAAGGTCGATCCATCCCAACGACATCCATGTCTCCTGGCAGGAAGAGATCGCGCAATCCTGAGCGGAACGAAAAATCCGTTTAATAGGCCATGCGGTCTTTTACTGCGGGCGTGGCAGCACCCGGACTGTGCTTCCCATGTCGGTGATCACGATCCGCTCAAACTCCGGATAATCACACGCACTCCGCGCACGTTCCAAAAACTTTTTCAAGCTCGCCGTCGCCACCAGCTCGCGCTTCGCCCACCCATCTTGCAGAAAGTTATCCAGATGCGAGAGCAAAATCACCCGCGGTCGAAGCCGTCGGATCGCCTCTTCTGGATAATCGTCGACATTCTTCCATCCCGGCACGCAGAAAATCGCCACATCGACGCCTTGCGGCAAATCATCGGGAACGCCCACTGTGCCGTCAGTAGCCGCATCATTGAAATAGACAGTGAACTCCGACTGATCGTCGCCTCTCAAGCGAAACAAATAGGCAAATGTTTCGCCGACAGGAAAATGCCGCGCTCGCGTCGGAGGCGTAGCTCGCGGCACGGTCACCTCGCCGGGAAAGAAAAATATTCCCGGCAAGTGCGGCGCATGCTGTGCGGGAAACGCGCGATACGCCAGACGCGGTCCATCAACTTCGACCCACTCTGCGCCGGCTTCCGGAACGAGGCAGTGGGCCTCGATTTTCTCGCCATAACCAGCCGCAATGTTCGCCATCGTCGGTCCGCCATAGACAGGCGTCCAATGCCAGCTCCGCTGCCGCAGCGTCTCGGCCAGATCGAACATGTGGTCGTAGTGAGCATGCCCGATGAAAATCGCCTGTGGCTTCGGCAAATCGTGGGTCCAGCGCTGCACGCTCTCCACATCGGAAGCAATTTTCCCGAAGGCCATCTTGGTAGGCCGGAAATGGGAGAAATACGGGTCAGTCAGAACTGCCGCATCGCCAAGTTGGATCAGGTGGCACGATGTCCCCAGCCATCGAATCTGCAGCGTTCTCCCATAACCAGCGCCGCCCGGCGGAACCGGGACCTCGCAACGGGCATACGTCATCATTTCCCCTTCCCGCACGGGGAATGGCCTGGTACATCCGCAATACGCCAACACAACGATCAGCGTGAAGATCAACGGCTGGGATTGCATCCCACTCCTTTATTGCTGTCGCTTGTCCGTGCCAAGCTCAGCGCGCAATCGATCAAATACCGCTACAATATCCTTCAACCCCGACGGCTTATTTCTCTTGTTCCAGCATTGCACAAATCCATCGCGGACATTTTCAATGCGCTCTCTGATTTCAATTGAATCCAAAGACACCCTATGTGCGAAACGAACTTTGTCTCGAAAAAGTTGGGTGGCCTGGCACGCAGTTACAAGTTCGTCCCCATCAATCCCCGAAGAGAATGATTTCAGCAAATCATTCGCTCGACCAGCACATATTGCCGCAGCTTCGGCCTCCTCCAACGAAGGCATGGCGGGATCATCACGGACTTGCTCCATCGGCTGCCACAGCAGCCTCCACGTTTCACAACGTTCCGCAATCTTCGAGGCCCCGCGCAGCAAAGCAACCAATTCATGCGCTTGTCCCGGATTGTCGCTCCTGGATTGGAACAGCCAATCGGCAAATCTGCGATCAAATCCCTCACCGATCACGTGATCGGATCGCCACCCCAGCGCAGCTCCGAGAGCGATGCCATGCCACGAGCAGGCCAGGGCGTTGAAGTGGCCATGATCGCCCCAGTCGGTATTCAGAAGGCCCGTAGCGCCGCACTTTTTCCCGGCTCGCGCAAAGGTTGCAATGTTCCGCTCCGCCAGATCCATCGCATTGAGCACCCGCTTCCAGCCGGATACACCCGGACTGACAACCGTTTCAAGCCCAGCGTCCACAAAGCGTGCGGTCCCCTCGTAATCGGATTTGTCGTCATACCCCCAATGCAAAACCGTCAGATCGCGCGGCAGCCGGTCAAACAACTCCGGATGGTTGCGAACCACGTCGCTCCAGACTTGCACGCGCCGTCCGCGTTTCGCGCAGAGCGCATGCGTCCGAAGAATGTGATCAATGTAAGCCTCGCCGATTTTATCCGGCGCGATGCGATCGCGATTGCGGCCCTTGCCCAAATCCCAGGGCTCATCGCCGCAAATGTTCACCACCGGCGACGAAAAAGCGTCCAAGATCTCAGTCCAAATCGTTTCGACGAGTGCATGCGACCCCGGGTTAAGCACATCGAGTGTGAACCCCCGCGCCCGCTGCGGCCAGCTCATCTGCTCCCACGAAGTCTCCGACTCCACCTCGGCCAGGTGGCGATATTTTGGAAGCGAAAGAATTCGTCCCATATGGCCAAGCGTGGCCACCGCAGGCACGAGATCAATAAATCGATCGCGGCAATAAGCGTCCAACTCTTGCACTTGGGCCGATGTGAGTCCGTTTTGCTGGTCCGCGATCTCCGGATCGAAAGCAAAAACAAACGCGTGCTCGATATAGAGTTGAAGCTGATTGACTTTCAGCCCCGCCAGCCGATCCACGAGGTGCTTGAGCGTGGCCAGAGTCGGGACCTTTCCTCGGGTGATGTCGTGCAGGAGTCCGCGAGTCGAAAAATCCGGCCAATCCGTGATCTCGCAACACGGAATAGTTGCTCGACCCCGAGCCAACTGAGCGAGCGTCTGGAGCCCGTAAAAGCACCCAGCTGCCGATGCCCCGTCAATGAGAACCCGTGCCCGATCAATGCGAAGCCGATAGCCGTCCCGATGCTGCAATCGGCACGGTGCATCAGTGATCGTGAGTGCGGTTTGCTCGCCCTCGAGTTTGATATGAAGACCATCCAGCCAACGCCGCGCAGCCTGAGTCACCCGGCCATCGACCCTGTCAGCGATTAGGCGAACCGGCAGTGCGGACTCACCCTCAAGTCGATCGAATTCCCTCACTCTCGGAAGGAGTCGCTCCTCTGCAGTCGCACCCGAAACCGCCAAAAATGCTCTCCTTCATCGATCGCGCCTGGCAAAAAAAGAGCTGCTCGCCTTGCCCGCGCCGCAGGCCGATGGTAGGGTAAGCCTTGCGGTCCGAGCAAGCCCGTACGGGGAACTCTTTGATGAAGATTGCCATGTTGGCCTGGGAATCGATGCACTCCATTGCCGTCGGCGGGATCGCCCCGCACGTGACCGAAATGGGACAGGCCCTCCGGCTTCGCGGGCACGAAATTCATATCTTCACCCGCAAAAAAGAAGACCAACGCCGCTACGACCTCATCGACGGCATCCACTACCACCGCTGCGCGTACGATTACAACCCCGTCTTCCTGATCGACATGGCCAACATGGCCGACAGCTTCTATCGCCACCTCGTCGAGGTCGAAGACGGCTATGGCCACCACTTCGACATTGTCCACGGGCACGACTGGATGATCACGCCGGCTCTCACCCGCGTAAAAAACGAGCGGCATGGGACAGTTGTCATGACCGTCCACTCCACCGAGTATGGCCGATGCGGGAACGAACTCTTCTGGCACGGGCAGTCCAAGCGCATCCGCGATCTCGAATGGGAAGGAACGTACATCGCTGATCGGGTGATCTGCGTGTCGGAGTCGCTCCGAAAGGAAACGCTCTGGCTCTATTCCGTCCCGCCCGAAAAGGCAGTCGCGATCTACAACGGTGTGGATTCCGCCCGCTTCGATATCCCCGTCGATGTCAAGGAAGTGCGGCGGTCGTGCCTCGTGAAGGACGACGAGAAATTCATTTTGTTCGCGGGGCGCCTGGCCTGGCAAAAGGGCCCCGATCTCCTGCTCGATGCAGCCCCCGCGGTCCTGAAGAAGCGGCCGAAGGCGAAATTCGTTTTCGCCGGCGAGGGTGACATGCGCCCCGAGCTGGAAGCCCGCGTCTGCCGCGAAGGCATCGCGACCAAGGTAAACTTCATTGGATATCGCAAGGGCAAGGACCTGATCGGACTTTTCAAAAGCGCCGATCTGATCGCGGTCCCCAGCCGCAATGAACCCTTCGGCATTGTCATCCTTGAAGCCTGGAGCGCGACCAAGGGGGTGGTGGCCACCCGCACCGGCGGGCCGGCGGAGTTCGTGAAGCATAAGGAAACCGGCTGGACCGTCCCCTGCGACGCGGAGGCCATCGGGAGTGGGATTTCAACCGTCCTGGGCGATGACAAGCTTGCCGGTCAAATGGGAGTGGCTGGACGCAAAGAGGCGGAGACCCGCTTCTCGTGGGAAAACATCGCCGCGCAAACTGAGGCTGTTTATCTCTCCATTGGCACTACCCCGACCGCCGCAAAGTCCGCGCAAAATAACGGCAAGGTCGCCCTCGCTTCACCGAGCTTGGAGCAAATTCGCCGCCGCGCCTACGAAATCTACCTGCAGCGTGACGGCCAACCCGGCAACCCCGAAGCCGACTGGCGCCAAGCGGAACAGGACGTACTCGCCGCCCGGCCGAAGAAATAAAAAGCCGTTTTTGATCTGCGCAAATCTGCGAAATCTGCGGATCCACTCCATTTCGTACCGCCCGATCTCCACAGATTTCACAGATGGAGCAGGTTAGGAAAGAAGGTCTGAGAATCTGGTTGATCACGTCCCGCGTTTGTTTCCGTAAAGTGCGATGTGCAGTCGAGCGCAAAAGCGAAATCCCTGTGCCTTGCATATTTCTCCTATCCATGATGCTTTCGTACCGAGCTCCTCACTGGTAACACCCTGTGGCATCAAGAGCACGTTGGATCGCTCGAACGAACCGATTCGCTGTAACAATTCGTCGATCTCCGTCATGTCTTCGGGTCGGTCCACCACGAATTTCAACTGATAGTCGCCAAGCGCCATGAATCGGCGAATGACCTCCACGTCGATTCGGTTGTCATCGTGCGCTTCGGCAAACCGGCCTTCTTCCCGCTCCCATGGAGTAGAGTTGGCCAGCTTCGGACTGATGCTCGCCAGATCGCACACCACGTCGCGCCAAACCGTCGCCGCCGTCTCGATGGTCAGGTGATATCCCGCTTCGCGCAGCCGCCGGGTCAGCTCTTCCACTCCGGGCGCAATCAGCGGCTCACCCCCGGTAAGCACCACATGCTTGCATTCAAACCTCGCGACTTGTTCAACGACTTGCTCGATCGCCACCTGCTCGCCTTCCGGCTTCCACGAAGTGTAGGGACTATCGCACCACACGCAGCGCAAGTTGCACCCGCTGGTTCGGATGAACACGCTGGGCACGCCCGCCAGCTTGCCCTCCCCCTGAATGCTATGGAATATCTCCGCAATCTTCACGGTTGCAGGCTTGGCCAGCGAAAGAGCTTATCGAGAGGCTCGACTTCACGGAGTTTTTCCAGGTCTATGTCTGCATGTTCCATCACAGATTTGGCGTCGAGATTTTCTGCAGGCAGGAGTTGATACTCCATCGTCTGAACGGCCTCTTCGAACTGTGAAGGACTACACCGGCAATGCATACTCGTGATATTCCGTTCGGTCGATGAATCAACATATACATACGGCCCCATGGGCACGGGACCGTCATCGAGAATGCTAGCGACGAAAATCCTAGGTGCATCTTGGATGCTTCGCTCTATGGCGAAATGCCGGCCGAGTAAAGGTGCGCCGAATTGCCTTTTCGCGGCGTTTTCCAGAGATTGCGCAACAAAAAAAATCCGATCTTCGTTGCCGTCCCTCAAAGCCTCCCACAAGAGAGGCATACCATCTGCGCCAAGGACCACGCGCATGCCTCGAATATGGGCGCCCCATACAAAACAACTTCGAAGACCCCCTGGGTACGCCCACAAGAAATAGATCTGTTCCAGCTTTTGATCCCCAGCATGCACGGTACCCGCTTGGAAATACACCGTTGCGCCTTGAAACAGAGTGCGATCTCTATTGTCGACCATGCCCATTTTGGGCGTCGGGGGATTTTCTGTTTCCTTCAACTCTTCCACGATCAGGGGCGCAAACTCGTGTGCCGCCTGTGCGGGATCAAGCTTTTGGGGTTTGCAAAACCGTGCCTTGGCATACTTTCGTTTGGTTTGTTCAACGATCTCCAGAGCCGTCAACGGACGAGGTTTTTTGTTAGGTGCGACGTAGGCGCTGACCAACTCTGCAGCGGACAAAACCAACAAGAAGCAGAATATCTGCTTGAGCTTCGGGGCAATGCCGTCGGAGTTACCTACTTTGATTTGCATTCATTCCATTGTATCCGATTTATTGCCGATGTGCTGGACCGATTCGCAACATGCTGTACGATGGTCGATTCGGTTTTCGCAAAGCGATCCGGCTCAACCGGGCACTGACTTGTTCGGAGTTTTCACGCAAGGATGCTCAACCTTCAAGCCATCTGGAACGGCGACCGCATCCATATCTGGAGCGTGGACTCGCCCGCGCCCGCACAAAGTGAGAGTTCTACCGCACCACCAACGTCACAGCCGCTCACTTTCTCATCTCACGCCGACTTGCGATCCGCCGCGGGCGACCTCTGGGACAGCCTCCTGGTCTCCACCGCCTTAAACAGCCAACTCCCCCTCCATCTGCCCGGCGGGCATGCCCCCGCAAGCGGCAATGGCCAGATCGCCGAGCCGCACGACGACCCGCCGCCGTTGCTCGTGCCTACGCTCGCCTTCGCTTCGGCTGAGGCCGTGGATATCTTCTCAACCACCAACTGGCACGCCCAGACCCAGGCCTCCCCCGCGCCCTCCATGCGTTTTTGGACCACGGCCGCCCGGCTCACCCTCGACGTCCTCGCCCGTCAGCGTTTCGTCCCCGACGTCGAGCGCGTCGGTCCCGATCAATTCCGCGCTCATTGGCGGCCAGCCTTCGAGCACGACCAGATCGAAACTATGAAGCGTCTCGCGGCGCTGATGCCAAAGGTCTGTGTCTCCGCTTTGCCCGCCCACCAGCGATCCGCCAATATCGTCCTCGAAAGCTACGTGACCGCGACGGTTGACTCGCTGATTCGCCAGACCCTCGCGGGCGATGAGTTAACTCATGGTCTGCTCAGCGACGCCAACCCCACTCCCACGCTTCTGGCTCGCTGGCTTCGATCCTTGCTCGGCGCCGACCCCATGGTGTCGGGTTCGCCCGCGGAAACATCCGCCATCTATCACAAAGTTCGCGAATGGATCGCCCGCCTCGAGCCGCCCTCGGCCCTGCGAACCTGCCGCTTACATCTGACGCTGACTGCACCAGAAGAGGCCATCGCCATGACCTCCGGCTGGACCCTCGACATCAAAATGCAAGCCACCAGCGATCCCGATCTCCTGATCCGAATCGAAGACCTCGACCGCGAGGCACAGTCTTCCCGTCTGGCCCCGACGCCGTTCCAAAACGCCCGCGAGCAACTCCGCGCCGATCTCGAAACCGCCTCCAAGGTCTATCCACCGCTCGCGGTTTCTCTGGAACCCGAGGCTGGCACAAAACTCACACTCTCCACGCCTGAAGCCTACTCTTTCCTGCGCGACGCGTTACCGCTGCTGGAATTGGAAGGAATCGGAGTGGCCCCGCCGCCGTGGTGGCGGCAGGACCGGCCCAAGCTGCGCATGCGCCTCGATCTTCGCCCCGCGCAGGCTTCCGTCGCGGACGACGACGGCGCCATGCGCCTCGACTCGCTCGTGGTCTACGACTGGCGTATCGCGCTCGGCGAAGAAGACCTCTCCCAGGAGGAAATCGCCGCGCTCGCCCTGGCCAACGAACCCATCGTTCGCCTCCGCGGTCGTTGGACCGAGATCCAACCGGCCGAGGTTCAGGCCGCAGCTCGCTTCCGCGCCGCCAATCCCGGAGGAGCCATCAAACTTTTCGAAGCCCTCCGCCAATGCTACATGGCCGACGACCTGGAGACCGGCCTGGCCGTCTCCGGAATTCGAGGCGAAGGCTGGGTCGAACGCGTGCTCAACGCCGGACAATGGCATGAAGACGAATCAGAGAAGATTGACACGCCTTCCACGTTCCACGGCGAGCTCCGTCCCTATCAGCTTCGCGGGCTTCGCTGGATGAACTTCATGTCCCGCCTGGGTCTGGGTGCCTGCCTGGCCGACGACATGGGGCTCGGCAAAACCATTCAACTCATCTCGCTATTATTGCAGGAAAAAAAGGTGGCAACGTCGCTTAGCCAAACACTGCTCGTAGTCCCCATGTCGCTGGTGGGCAACTGGCGGCGCGAGATCGAGCGGTTCGGGCCGACGCTCAAAATCATGGTTCATCACGGTCTCGAGCGGCGTTCGGGCGAATCCTTCCTGGAGGAAGCCAAAAGACACGATGTGGTCATCTGCACCTACGCCCTGGTGCACCGCGACTTTGACCATTTGAATGCCATGTCGTGGCACCGCGTCGCCCTCGACGAAGCTCAGAACATCAAGAACCCCTCGGCCAAGCAATCCTCGGCGGTCCGCTCGCTCAAAGCGGTCCACCGCATTGCCCTCACCGGCACGCCGGTTGAAAACCGCCTGAGCGAGCTCTGGTCGATCCTGAACTTCCTGCTCCCCGGCTACCTGGGCACCGCCCCCGACTTCCGCCGCCGCTTTGCCGTCCCCATCGAGCGACACCATGACACCGATCGCGCCGCCCGGCTCCGCGACCTCATTCGACCTTTTATTCTCCGCCGCCTTAAATCCGACCCCACCATCCAGGTCGACCTGCCGCAAAAAATGGAGATGAAAGTTTTCTGCAATCTCACCCGCGAGCAGGCCGGGTTGTACGAAGCGGTGGTGCAGGAAGTGCTGGGTCGCATCGAAAGCGCCGACGGCATTCAGCGCCGCGGCTTGATCCTCGCGGCGCTCACCCGCCTCAAGCAAATTTGCAATCACCCCGCCCATTTCCTGGGCGACGGCAGCAGCCTTCCGCACCGCAGCGGCAAATGCGAGCGGATCGTCGAAATGCTCGAAGAGGTCCTCGCCGAAGGCGACCACGCTCTGGTTTTCACCCAGTACCGTCAGATGGGCACGCTTTTGCACAAGCTCATCAGCACCACGTTCGACCGCGAAATCCTTTTCCTCCATGGCGGCACCCCGCGCCACGAACGCGACGCCCTCGTCGAACGCTTTCAACGCGGCCGCCACGACGCCCCTATTTTCATTCTTTCGCTCAAGGCCGGCGGCTTCGGACTCAACCTCACCGCCGCCAACCACGTCTTCCACTTCGACCGCTGGTGGAACCCCGCCGTCGAGGATCAGGCCACCGACCGAACCCACCGCAT
>JBKJYI010000012.1:0-4122 GCA_046715855.1 Phycisphaerae bacterium | reverse complement strand
TTGAATCGCGACACGATCGGGACGGGCCAGATTTTTCTCTACGAATTGACTTTGGAGACGCCTATCGATGGTCTCCAAACCTTTCCAGGGACCTATTGGATTTCCGTGACCAACGCTTCGTAAAGCGCGACCAAACCGCACTGTCACTGGCATTGGTCGCAACTTTCGCCGACTTCAACCAGCGGCAATGATTTCGCAGTGAAAAGCCGCGATGACTACTTTGGGCCCCCCTTCGAACTTGCAGGCGATTACGCATTTTGCACCAATTTCGACATCGCGGCCGGCGGATCAGGAGTGCTTCAGCATCCCTGTTGCACCTGCGATGGCAATTGCACAATCACGACCCTGGCACAGTGCGATGCCGACGGCGGACTGTGGGACGTCACCGCTGATTCGTGCAACGACGTCACGTGTCCGGCCGCAGGACCGCCGGCAAACGATCAATGCACAGGAATGGAACCACTGACGGCAGGTTCTTTTTTCTTCCACAATGTCTGCGCGAACACGGAAGGACTCAACCCGGTGACTACGGAACTGGGTCCGACAACGATCGGCAACGATATCTGGTTTTCGTATCAAACCGATTCCCCTTGTTTTCTAAGCTTTGAGACGTGTTACAGCAACTTCGACACCGTGATCGCGGTGTACCACGACCCGGACAATCCGGACGTCTGCCTTTGTCCGACGGACGAAAACCTGGAGTCGTTCCTGCTCGGCGCGGCCGATGAAAACTGCTCCGATGGCTCGGCGCTCGGTGGAGGCGGGTTTGTTTCCGGCCAGGCTGAGGGTGATTGTGGCAACCCCGGATGTTACACCATCCGAATCGGCGGATTCAACGGAGATCGCGGAACCGTGCTGTTGCACGTGAATTGCGCCGTTCCTGGGGGATTTGGTCTGCCGTCGCCTCCCGTGGTTGATTCGTCTCCCGCCAAAACCAGATTCATCAGCATGGAAATTCCCGAAGCAAGTTTCCCTTGCGGTCCGCCTGGTGGCGGCCAGCTCGCCGTTCGCGTCACGTTCACTTCATTGCACCATGTCAATCCGCCCTACAACATTGGCCCGTCGACTCCCTTCACCGCTTTTGAAGGCCAGGTCCGCTGGGTCGGCCCGCCCCGACAGTACATAGAATCCTCTTCGACACCGTCGCCGTTTTATGCTTCGATGCTGCAATGCACGCCGCACTACCGCGACTGGAGCACGGTGGGACTTCTCCACGTGACCGGTTCCGCCATCGTCCCAAGTTCGATTTATGAGGTTCAAACCGTTTCTTCGTCCTGCGCGGGCAACGAGCAAAACTGCCTAAGTGTCTCAGCCCCGGTCACCATAAGCACGTCGCGATGGGCCGATGTGGCCGAACCCTACAATCCGCCCGATCCCACGACCCAGCCCAACATTTCCGACATGGTGGCAATGGTGAATAAATTCCGTGGCGGTCCAGGCGGTCTCATCAAGGCCCGAGTGCTCATCGCCGCACCAAATGCCTTCGGCGAAATCACCGTTCCCGTTCTCACCAATGACTTTAACTTCAGCCACATCGCTTCCTGCGTGGATGCCTTCCGCGGCAACCCCTATCCCTACAAGATGGGAATGTGCTCCGGATCCCCGACTCCGCCGGCCACAGGCGCGTGTACGACCGACGACGACTGCCTGGGCGCCAACGGAACCGGACCGTGCAAACTCTTTGCGATGGGAAAATGTACCGGCGCGCCCAACGGTGATTGCTCTACTGACGCTCAATGTCTGGGCGCCAACGGCGCGCCGCCTTGCATCCGATTCTACGGCTGTCCCTAACCCCCATGAAATCGCAGGTCGCTTCCCTGGCCGCCCAGATTAAACTACCGGCGGAGCTTTCGTGCTGCGAGCCGCCGCCTTGGGAATCAGTACGCGAAGCGATTCGGCATATTGTTGCTCCCTGGCGGGTGGCCCGGGTTTCACCACGCAGATCAAATCCAGCCCCAAGGGCAAGTCGGCCTTGTTCTTTCGGAATGCCTCTTTGATCCGCCGCCGTATCAAATTCCGCATCACCGCTCCGCCAACTTTCCTGCTTACACTCAGCCCCATCCGCGAATAAGCCAGATCGTTCTCAATCACGAACACGGTAAGTTTGTCATTGCCCGCAAAGCGCCGGGCCGCGTAAATGCGCTCGAAGTCACTTCGCAATCGGATGCGCTCGCACTTGCGAAACCGTCGATCGGGAATCTTGTCACCATTTGCCACGAGGGGTGGCATCCTATCGCGGGGCATGAAGAATCGATAATTTTCCCTCCCATAACCCTCTCCGCTTCACCCGGTGCTAACAACCCATTTCGTATAAATAGACCGTTGTATGAGAGTTTTCCCGCGTAAGTGCCAAGGAACGGCACGATCGCCGCAAGGAGTCCGAGAATCGATGGGTACAACCTTAATCCTGAGTCAATTATTCAAAGTCGCGTTACTGGCCGGCATCGCTTTTACCGGCGGCCTGCTGGTCCGAAATTACGGCGTCAAGGTCAACTACACGCGCAAGATCAACCACTTCGCGCTCTTCTGCCTCCCGCAGGCCCTGGACGACATTTTCGGCGTAGCCCGCGGCGTCATGCCCGGCATCGTCAACGGCTTCGCCACCGTGGCCCTCTTTGGCGTCTTCTGGGAACCTATTCGCTCCCGCGCCCAGTGGGCCCAAACCATGTTCCTCTCCTACGACCGCCCCGAAGACCGCCCCCACACCCTGCAATGGCTGGTCACGCAGTTCCTCGCCGCCCTCCTAGTCATCATCCCCATGCTGATCTATTTCCGGCACTTCGGCTTCCCCCATCTCGCCCTCATGGTGATCCTGATCGCCACCATCGGCGACGGCCTGGCCGAGCCCATCGGAGTTCGATTCGGCAAACGCAAGTACAGCGTCCGGGGAATCTTCACAGATCGAAGCTACACCCGCAGTTATGCCGGAAGCGCATGCGTATTTTTCGCGAGTGTCGCTGGCGTGCTTCTCTTTTACGATTCCTTCACGCCAACCCAATTGTGGGCGGCCCTGGCGCTCATCCCGATCGCAATGACACTCTCGGAGGCCACGGCTCCCCACACTTGGGACACGCCGTTCCTCATGTTCGCAGGTGCATTTTGCGTTGCGGTCGTTAAGCAGCTGGTGCCATAGAAGAGGACGGCGAAGAAGAGCACGACCAAATAAAATAGAGACCCGGGCTCGCCGAAACCCGGGTCTCCTTGTTAAGCTGCTCCCCCCATTGGGGAGAATATTAACAGCCTCACAATTGCCTATCGTCCCGAGTTGAACGCCGCTTGAACTGCGTCGCACCCCCGGCGGCACAGACCTTTCATCCGCTGACGAAAATTCAATTCGCAGGTATAGTTGCGACCCGGTCATAGCCTTGTAGGCCGATAACGAACGACTTTTTAAGGTGAATGAATGCCCTTCGAAAAAGTAGACCCCAAGGTGGACTTCCCCGCCATGGAACGCGAAATCCTCGCGTTCTGGAAGAAAACCGACGCCTTTAACAAGCTCCGCGAAATCAATCGCGGCAAGCCCAAATGGTCCTTCCTCGACGGCCCCATCACCGCCAACAACCCCATGGGCGTCCACCACGCCTGGGGCCGGACCTACAAAGATATCTACCAACGCTACAACGCCTCCCTTGGCCGCGAACTCCGCTACCAAAACGGCTTCGACTGCCAGGGCCTATGGGTCGAAGTCGAAGTCGAAAAAGAGCGCGGCTTCACCTCCAAGAAAGACATCGAAACCTACGGCATCGGCAAATTCGTCGAGGAATGCAAAGCCCGAGCCTTGAAGTTTGCAGCGCAGCAATCACAGCAATCTCAGCGGCTCGGCTACTGGATGGATTGGGACAATTCCTACTACACGATGTCCGACGAAAACAACTACGCCATCTGGGCCTTCCTGAAAAAATGCCACGAGAAAGGCCTCGTTTATCGCGGCGTCGACGTCATGCCCTGGTGCCCGCGATGCGGGACCGGCCTCTCCCAAATGGAAATGAACGAGGGCTACCGCGAAGTCGGACACACCTCCGTCTTCGTACTATTTCCACTTCTGCCTCCCCCCTTACCAAGGGGGGACAGAGGGGGGTCGCCAAATGAATTCCTCCTCGCCTGGACCACCACGCCCTGGAC
>JBKJYI010000011.1:0-3785 GCA_046715855.1 Phycisphaerae bacterium | reverse complement strand
AATGATCGTTCTATCCGGCATCCCCGTCTATTTGCTTTGGCGAATGAGGAGTGGATCGATGCCCGAATCGCGCGCAGAGGAGCGAGAACTGGCTTGAAGCCGCACAAAGCCAAAGTTGGTCGGCTCGGATTCTATTTCTTCCAAATCAAGTCGTTCCACTGCAACAGCGTCCCAGCGGGCAGACGATCCTCCAGGTATCCGGTTGGCTGGGTCGAGGAAAAAATGCCCGTCAGACGTAAGCTCGGCTGATCGGCCGGCACTCCGGAATAGGTGCAATTCTCCATCACGATTCGCGGAGGATAATCGTCACGCTGCATGTGCTGCAGGCTCCACATGTAAGCGGGCCCGCGATTCCCTTCGCTGCGACATCGGCGAATAAGCACGTCGACAGGATCGGGAGGCTCGGGTTCCACGTCGATTCCGGCCTGCGGCGAAGTACCGATTGTCCGGGTCAGCACGCAGTCCTCGATGGTCACACCGTAATAGCCGCCGACTCCCGCGGCGTCACCGCGCACGCCTCTTGCTGCTACTACACTGATTCCCTGACGGTGGTTGTCATCGCACGCCGCACCCCGAATCAGAATCCGCTCACAAGGAACTCGGGGGGGCCCGTTCAAAGGGCCCACAAAGATTCCATCGCCCCCGCTTTTTTCGTACAGGCCCCCGTAAACGGCGACATTTTTGCACCCGAAAAGGCCCAGAGCGTGGCGAAACTCACTGACCGCATAATTGGCCTTATCGCGATACTCCGCCTTGCGCATGCGAAAAGTGGCCCCGTGGGCATAGATGGAGACGTTTTGCACGCCGTGACCCGCAATGAGACAATCATCGATGCCTTTCATCGCACCGGCGGCGGCTTCGATGACTGTGCCCGGTTCAAAATGCAAGACCAGATCGGAGCGAAGCCGCAACGTGGAATCGAGCGTGTAGTTTCCCTTGGGCACATAAACCAGAGGACCGCCCCGATCGATGACGGCCTGCACGGACTCTTGTGCCGAGAGCTGACTCGGTGCAATCCCCATAGGTTGACCAGCGAGACACGCCGCACCGACAGCAACGGCGGAAGCCAACAAGGATCTGATTGCGATCTTCATGTCCTACTCTCCGGGACTCTCGATGATCGAGGCCTCCCCCGATCCAAAACACTTCATACAGGGACGGCCGAATAATGTCAAGAAATATCTTTAGGCAATAATTTGCACTGGATTGTGCCGGTAGAGTAGCCTTATTTCTTTTCGCGGATGGGCTGCATCTTCCGTTAAAGCTATTAATTACGGCCTGGAAAGAACGGCTCATTCTCGGACCTCTTCCATTCATTTCCTGTGCAATCGGCTGCGGGACGTAGGCGGCAGCATTCCGCGCTGGACGTGCTGGAAATGCTCAAATCCAAGATCTCAAACATCTTTGACTAAGATGCTTCGCAAGATGGAAATCGTGCGGTCGATAGCATCGCTTGAGACGTCCAGATGGGTGACGGCGCGGATGCGCTGCGGGGCGGTGGAGATCATGAGAACGCCCCGTTCCCGGAGGGCGTCGCAGAGGGTCTTGGCCGGGCCGAAGGCAGGGCTCACGTCGAAATACAGAATATTGGTTTCTACTGAGTTAACGCCGATCGAAACGTTGGGCATCCCGGCGATGGCGAGTGCCAATCGTTTAGCATTAGCATGGTCTTCGGCCAATCGTTCGACATGGTGTTCGAGTGCGTAAAGCGCGCCGGCGGCGATGACGCCTGCCTGGCGCATGCCGCCGCCGAACATTTTTCGATAACGGTGAACGCGCTTGATGGCATCGCGGGTGCTCGCGACGGCGGAGCCGACTGGAGCACCCAGGCCTTTCGAAAAGCAGATTGAGACGGTGTCAAAGTATTTTGTGTAGTCGGTCGGCTTGCGGCCTTGGGCGATGCAGCAGTTCATAAGCCGCGCCCCGTCGAGGTGCATCTTCATCCCGAACTCGTCGGCGACTTCGCGAATTTTGGCGATGGCCTCCACCGACCAGCACGTTCCGCCGCCGCGGTTGTGCGTGTTTTCGACGACTACGAGAGACGAGCGGGGAAAATGCGAATCCGGCGGGCGAACAGCAGCCCGCACGGCGTCCGCATCAAATAGTCCGCGCTCGCCGGGAAGTAATCGGAGCGAACAACCAGAAAGCGCCGAGGGGGCTCCGGCTTCGTAGTGGTAAATGTGGCTGTCGGCGTGACAAATGATTTCATCGCCGGGCTGAGTTTGTGCGCGGATGGAAGTCTGGTTGGCCATCGAGCCTGAAGGCACGTAAATGGCGGCTTCTTTGCCGAGTCGTGCGGCGACTTTTTCCTGCAGTTGATTGACGGTGGGATCGTCGCCAAAGACGTCGTCGCCAACTTCCGCCTCGGCCATCGCCCGGCGCATGCCGGGTGTAGGCCTGGTTACGGTGTCACTACGGAGATCGATCAGTTCGGTTGGCATTAGAACAACCTAGCAAAATCGATGGCGGAAAGGAAGTTTAAGGTTTTCGTTGGCAGGCGATTTTTTGGGCATGGGCCTTGGGCACGATGGCGGTGCCGCGGCGCTCGGCGTAGACCTGGGTCAGCTCGGCGCCGAAAAGGACGATGAGGGCCGAATAGTAAATCCACAAGATCAACACCACGAGGGAACCGGCCGCTCCGTAGGCGGAGCCGACGCTGCTATGGCCGAGATACATGCCGATGGCAAACTTGCCGATGGTCATGAGCAGGCCGGTAATGACGGCTCCAAATACAACGTCGCGCCAGGCCATTTTCATGTCGGGCAGAATCTTAAACATGAGGGCGAACAGGCCGGTCATCACGATAAGCGAAGCCCCATTGTTGCCGATTTGCCAGAGCCAGCCTTGCTCCGGCGTAATCTCGGTCAGCTTATTTTGAAGCAAGGTAATGCCGGCAGACAATACCAGCGATACCAAAAGGAGAAAGCCGATCCCGAGAACCATTGCGAATGAGAGCAGGCGACTGCGGATGAAACTCCACACGCTCCCGCCCGGCTTGCGCTCCACCGCCCAGATGGTGTTTAGGGCGTCTTGCAGCTGGACGAAGACGCCGGTCGCGCCGAACAGGAGCGTCAGGAATCCAAGCACGATTGCGACGACCCCTTTGTCCGGTTCGTTGGCGCTGCTTAAGACAGCTTTGGTGATTTCTCCGCCCGCCGGACCCACCAACGTGGTCATCTGATCCGTCAATTGTACTCCTATGGCGTCCCGCCCGCCGAGATAGCCGGCGATTCCGACGACCACCAGAAGCAGGGGGGCAAATGAGAGCACCGTATAAAAGGAGAGGGACGCTCCCAGCCGCATTGCCCCGTCTTCAAAAAATTCCATGACGGCGCCTTTTATGACGGCGAAGTGGCTCTTGGTGCGGACGGTCTCCTCCACTCCCATGGTGAAGGACTTGAATTGCAGAGCTTGGGCCATGAAGCATTGTTCGTAGTTTGGGAACCTGGGGCAACCTTTGGCTCGCATGGCCTTATAAAAAACTTGTCATGGGGAAGTCATGCGAGTACCGACGTGACGATAAATCTCCCCCCCAGCTTCCAAAGTCCAGCATGGGTGTTCGAACAATTAAGTTACAGTAAACTTGGAATCACGCGGCTAGCATTTTGCAGACGCGTTTATGACGCCGACGAGGTGGCTGCACAGGGAGTTCGGATGAGAGTTCTAATTACCGGATCGAGCGGACAGATCGGCACAAACCTTGCGCTGGCCCTTTTGGAGCGGGGCGATCAGGTGGTTGGCGTCGACAACCGCGTGAACACCTGGACCGATCGTTTTGAGACGAT
>JBKJYI010000010.1:0-8187 GCA_046715855.1 Phycisphaerae bacterium | reverse complement strand
GTTGCGGCGCGGAGAGGGCGGAGTTGGCGGGGCGGCGCCTCCGGGCAAAGGGGCTGCGCTGGCGGAGAGCACCTGCTGAATCGCGGTGACCAAATCGCCGGCGTCGGCGTTTTGAACCTTGACCACGACGGGAGCAAACCCCTCGGCGGTCAGATCGACATCGATAAAGGGAAGGAGCTTACGAATCTCCTGAATTTTGTTGGGCATTCCGCGCACGAGGATGGTGCCCTGCACATCGTCGGGGATCAGGATCACCAGGGGATCGCTCATCTGATCGAGCGGGCTGGGCTCGCGCGGCTGGGCCCCGCGGGGCCCTCGGGGGGCCGGAGCGACGGCTCCTGCACGTGCATTATCCAAATCTGCGAGTTGGCGCAAACGGTCCACGGCCTGGGTGGCGGTGACGTGGTGCACGTCAAAGCGCTCAAGTACGCGCGGGTCGTTGCTGCCTACAGGACCGAAGAAACGTGCCAGTTCCATGTATTTCTTGATGTCCCGCACCAGCGCGAAAATCGAGACGCTGTTGCCGTCTTCGAGGGGAGTCACGCGGACATAGTCTGGAAGGAAGTCGCGAACCTGGCGTAAATCCGCAATGGAACCGGTTCCAGGCGTATACACGACCAGGACGATTTCATCGTCAGGCAAGCCCGCCGCCTCAAATTCCTCGATGGAGCGGAACATCTGTTCCTTACGCAAAATGCGGTACAGATCGGTCACGCGGATCACCCGCAGATGCGTGTCTTCGTGGAGAATCCAATAGGGTTCGTGCGGCTTGTAGTTGAAAAGCAGCATGCGAATGCGGCTGAGCGCGTCGCGGAAGCCGAGCGTCTCGGTCGTTTCGAACGTGACGGTGCCTTCGCGGGGCGTTTCGCCGAGCACGCCGAGCCCGGTCTGGTGAGCGAACCCTTTGATGAGCTGCTCGTAGGTGCCGTTCTTGATGCTGAACCCGTACTTTCGATCTTCGGGCGGCACCGGGTCGGCTTCGGGGTCCGGCTCGATCTGCAAAACGGTGGTTTCACCGGGCGGCTCGGCCGGCGCACCGGCATCGACCGGCTGTTGAACGTGGCCGGCAGGCTGGCCGCCGCGAATTGCATCGACGGGCTGCGCTCCGGGTGGGGTCGCAGCCGGCCCATCCGCGCCGATGCGTGCGCGATTGCGCCGCTCGGCGGCCTTTTGTGCGGGCGTCTTCATGGACTCCGGCGTCGGGCCTCCCGGCTGCGGGACGGGCTGGTTCTGTGCGCCGGGATTGGGCGCGGGCGGGGGAGGCGTTTGTGTACCCGGCGCGGGCGGCTGCCCTTCTGCGGCCTTGCGAGAGGCTTCGTCCTGACGAAGCATTTCGTCGATTTTTCGCTGGACTTCCGGATCGATGCGCACGCGGCCGGTTTCGTCGCGGCCCACGGGCTCGTTGGGCTGGGCCTGCTCCTGCACGGGGGGCGGCATGACCGGCGGCTCTCCGGGCTGAGCCTGAGGTTGTTCGGGCTGCGGCTGATCAGCGGGCTGGCCGTTGGGCGCGGGCTTGGGCTTGGCCGGCGTTCTGGGCGCAGTGCGGCGCGCGGGAGGATTGGTCGGCGCGGGCTGATTCTGCGCCCATGCGGGCAGGGATAAGCCCAACACAAAGGAAATAGCCAGGGCCAGAACGGTCCGGCGCGGTTTCCTGCTTACGGTGAGTGCCACGGTCATGTCATTTCTCCGCTGATAACGGCCAATCGATGCGATGTCCTCGTGTGCGCCACGCTAGTGATCTTCTCCGCTCCTCCGCGATTCCGCCCGACTGGGTCAAACCCGGCCCGGCGGCTTGCCCCTGTTGGGACGTGGCCGGCTATTGCCTGATCGTGGAGGTCTGTTGGGATCGGGAGTCTTCGCGCCGGGCTGAGCCGGCGGGTTTTGCTTTTGATTTTGTGCCGCGGTCGCCGGAGCCGTGTGCGTTGTCGGCGCCGGGGCGGTCTGATCCGGCGGACCCATAATCGCGTCGTCTTGCGAGCTATCGCCGGGAGCCGGAAAGATGGGCCCGGGACTGTCTGCCGCCGCACCGGCCGGGTCATTGACCGGCACTGCGCCGCCGCGCGAGTCGAGGGTGGGTTGATTTTCTGCGGACAACAACCCGGGGGGTTCCGCAACGGGAAGAGCCTGACGCCTGGCTTCCGCTTGAGCAGTCTCGAGTGCGACGGCTCTCTCAGCCGCAGCCTTCAACTCGGGAAAATTGTCGGCCAGCTTGTAGTCCATGTGCTCGTCAAATCCGGTGCCCAGGGGATATACGAAGTACTGTCCTTTTCTATGCACGATGCCCCCGGTTTGATGCACGAAAACCAGCTTTCCGCCGTCGAAATCTTCGGTGACTTTGTGGTAAGTGGTCTCCTTGTTCCTGGAGTTAAAGACCATCAGTTCGTTGGTGCGACTGTTACCCGCGTTGCGCAGCAGCGTCATAACCACTTGCTTGGTGGCATGCTCGGGATCGCGCGGTATCACCGGTGGCGCATGCACAACTGCCGGCGTTTCAACGGGTGGGGGTGTTGGCTTTCTTGAAGGTTCGCGGACGTTGACCGCGACGGTGGCCGTTACCGGGACGCGGTCCTTGACCGTGTCAGTCACTGTCACCGTGTAAGTCTCAATGCGCGGCACCGAAGTGTCGATGGGCGTTCGGGCCTGGTTGGGTTCGGTGATGCCATCGGTGGGCGTCCACGCGAAAGTGTAGTTGCCGTCCCCGCCGGATGCCGTGGCCTGCAGGATTCCCGGCTGACCGACTTCGACGTTGACCATCTTTGTTACGTCTACGCGTAGGGGCGGCCATTCGATTGGCACCGAAAACGGTTTGCGATTCCAAATGTCGGAATAATCGCGGCCCGCGTGGCGTATGTAACTGTCGCTCGTGGGCAGGTTGGCCGGATCGATGGGACCGACGACCTGATTTTTCGGAAGCACCAACACTTCGATGGGCAGTCGGACGTTGACCAGGCCTAAATCCTCACCCTTGCGGCCCGAACCGGCCGGATAAATCGCCGGATTGCCGACGCGAACCAATTGGGGAATCTCGGAAATGTCCTTGAGGAAGCTCACCGCCGCCTCGAGCGAGCCGACGGCGCTGACGGTGATGACCGACGTAGTCAGGCCCGATTTGCGATCCTCCACGGGGCGCGATGGAGCGGTATTGGCATTTTCCAGTTTGTGTTTTTCGATGAGGGCATTTAGGCGGTCGCGGATGGCGGTCTCGACCCGACCCGGGTCAAAGGAGCCCACGCGGGCGACATAGTCACGGTATTCGAGGCGGGCGTCGTCCACGGCCTTTTGTGTTTTTTCCAGCTTTTCAAGTTCTGTCCGCCGCTCGGCGATGCGCTCATCGAGGGTGAGCAGCGGGCGTATCCAGTTTGGATAAACCACTTGCGCGAGTAGCAAATAGGCGATGACCGCGCCGAAGCCGATGGCGAGAATTTTTGTGCGTCGATCCATATACCTCGTTGCTTGAACTGAACCTAAGGGCTCTTGCTTTTCTTAACCGGCGCCTCGTCATCCAGCACCGTAATCCGCAGATCCTGCTGGAACGGATATTTTTCGCCGCGTTTTTCCGATTGCTGGCCGGTGCTGGCGTCGAAGCGGGGCCGGTCTTTGCCTTCACGGCGAAACGCTTCGAGTTTCTTGACGATGTTCAGCGGCGTGTCGCGGTTTTTGGACTTCGTCTTCAAAACGACGCGGCGCTCCTTTTGATTCATATCCACGTTGGTGATCAGCCATTCCTCGTTGGGCGGCATCTGCTGCATTATGTCGTAGAGAACGTCCACCCAAACGAGCTGCTTGCCCTCGAACTGCCTGATCTGTTCGATCACATCTTGAAACTTTTTGTTCTGGTCCTTTTTCTCTTCCAATTCCGCAATGCTCTGCTCGATGCGGGCGAGCTCCTCGCGGTCGGGCTTGGTGGTTCGGGCGATCACGATGCCGGCGGCACTGGTGAACAATAAGGCGATCGCCGCAGCGGCCGGGGCCATTTTTAATCGACGGCGTGTCTGCGACACGGTCCGTTTGGGGTGCAGAAAATCAAAATGCAGCGTGCTGCCGGAGGCGTGGCTGAGCACCAGGCCCAATGCGGACGCGAATGCCGCTGCCGCGGTTCCCTCATCGGGCTCCCAGCCGAACGAAGTAGCCGGATTGTAGAGCTGCGTGGTGAGGCCGAGCTTCTTCTGAAGCACCTCGGCCAACTCCTCCTCGACGCCCATATCGCCGCCGATGACCACGTGGTCGATACTCGCGCCGGCGTCGGCGCTTCGGTAGGCCTCGATGGAGCGCATGACCTCAACCACGAGCGTCTGGATGATGGAATCGGTCCCGGTACCGGGCAGTGGCACTCCCATGTCGCTGAGGTCGAGCGTGGTTTCTGCAGGTCGGCTAAGACGCAGACCGCTGGTTTGCTTTTCAGTGGGCGCGGCTTTGGGAATCGCCACCGAAGCGGCGCGGGAGAAGGCGAGCACGCCGTGACGCAGCACGTCAATTTCGGTTAGCACGGGACCCACGTCGATGAAGAGCACGTGCTCGGGGACGGCGTGCTTGAGCAGTTCCGCGACGGCCACCTGATTGGCATAGGGACGCAGTCCGACGCGCTCGAGCTTCAAACCGGCGTGTTCGAAAATCGCCTGGTAGTGAGCGAGCACTTCGTTTCGCGTAGCCGCCACCAGCACGCCGGCCGAATCATCAGCGGCGGGACCAGTGGACACAAAATCGATCACCGCCTCCGAAATTGGAAAGGGCAGCTCGCGGGCGATTTGAATTCCCACCATGCCGGGAAGGTCTTCGAAGTTGGCCGAAGGAAGTGTAAGAGCCTTAAGGATCGCCTGATCGCGCGAAATATCCACGACGGCCGTGTGCGTCTTGATCCGTTCCTGCTCCAAAACGCGGCGAATGTGCGCGCCCATTTTGGCCGGGTCGCTGGGATGAACGTCCGCGGGAATTTCCGCCGACAGCAGACGATCAATGCTCACGCCGCGCTTGCCCACGGAAGCGTGGACCACGCGGAGACTTCGAATGTCCCAGTCGATCGAAACGATTTTGCCGGAGCGTGTCTTAACGGCCACGAACTTTTTCCTTGTCCGATTCCCGGATGGGGAACGAGCTTCCCAGGTTGCTGATGTCGCGGTAGTAGACGGTCTGGGCAATCGGCCCGTTCATGTCCACGACAACCTGAAGCCGCGTCACCATCCCCATGTGGTCGGCGTAACCCACCGACTCAATTGTAAACTGTTGTCCCCTCGCCGTAATGTGCGGGGCCACTTTTTCATAAGCGGTTATGTCCATGACACCCTCTGTCACCAGCCACGCGGTGGTCGCGAGAGTCTTTGCGTCGAGGCTCTCGCGGCTCGAGAGGATGCCCTGAATGTGCTCTTCGCTGAGCCCTTCCAGACACGCCAAGACGGTCGGAGGAGCGGTATTGATATTGATCAGGCCGGGGATGGTTCGCTCTTCGGGCTTCACCATGGTGGTGCGATCCATGAGCACGGCCAAATGTTCGAGAGTTAGCGGACTAGGCGTCGGCTGGCCGTCCACCATTCTAGGGAGCATGCGCGCGGCGGGGCTGGTTATCGGCGGATTTTGCGACTCTTCGCCGCCGCCTTCGCCACCTTCACCTTCTCCGCCGCCCTGCGGTGATTGCGGGCCTTCCCCGTCACCGCCGGTTCCCTGCTCTCCCGAACCTTCTACCGAGCCCGGGCCTTCCGGTTGCCCTCCTTCTGGACCTGGACCCCCTTGACCCGGCTGCCCGCCTTGGGAGCCCGGTGGTCCTCCCGGAGTGCCCGTGGTGCCGGGTGGCGGAGGTTGGCCCTCACCGCCTGTTGGCGGGCCGCCTGGAGGAGTTCGTGGCGGTTTACCTGTTTTCGGATCACGTCTTTGTTGCCGTCGCTGATCTTTCGATTCCCCACCACCTTGGGGCGTCGCCCCTGCAGGCGGTGCGGGTTGGCTGCCTGGTTGGGCCGGGGGAGTTCCTGCGCCAGGGCGACCTTGCTGGCCTGGCGGAACTTGTCCGGCGCCGCCCGGCTGACCGGGTTGACCAGCGCGGCCTCCGGGCTGACCGCCAGCTCCACCGCCGCCAGCGCCTCCGCCACCCGCGCCTTCGCCGCCGGGGGCGGGAGTCTTTGCGGCGTTCACAATGTAGTCCACGATGTTGGGCTCGTCGGGAAATACTGCAGTGAGTTCGGCGCGGACTTGCTCCTCGGGTCCGGCGAGATAAATGCGCGGACGGTTGTCGTTGGCGACGTTGTTCTCTTCTGAAATGACGGTGAGGTGTGCGAACAGGCCGCGATTCAGAAATTCGTCCTGATCATCGGCGGGAAAGGAGCGGTCGCCGTCTTTTTCGTTTTCGGTGATCAGACCGTTGCGGTCGAAATCTTCGCCATACAGGACCGCCGGAGTGATTCCCTTCACCAGCAGCAGTTCTTCGACGGTGTCGAACGGTCCGTTCTTCACGCGATAGGGTTTAGCCAGTGCGCTGTAGTAGGCGCGCTCCGTGTCGCCGACTTCTCCTCGCGGTTCGGCGTCGGTGTCGCGCCAGTCCAGAATTGCATTCACGATTTCCTGTGGATCGCCTTCGGAATTCTCGCCCAGTGCGGCAGCGACGAGTGTTTGAAGTTGTGGCTCGGTTGCGGTGTTGAGATTGAGCTTGGACGCCTCATCGGTAATGCCGAAGCGAATGTAATCTTTGTCATCCGCGGGATCGTCGGCAACGATGCTGAATCGGAAGACCATATTTTCGTCGAATTCCTGATTGGTCCCTGCGGTCTGGGCGTCGCGGTCGTGGGCGGTGACGATGATTCGATTGAAAATTTCCGGGTTGTGGTACCACACGGTGCGATCGAAGCGCGAGGCACGCAGCACCATGCGGACATATTCGACGCCCGCTTCGGCCGCGAGACGCGTTTGCAGGCGCATCGCGACGGCTTGCGTGGCGGCCAGATCGGCATTGACGCGAAATGAAAACATCGCGGCGAGCAAACCAATGAGTACCAGAACGAACAGCACGACCGGGAGAATCACCCCTCTGGCTCTTCGAATTTCGAATTTCGAATTTCGAGCTTGAGCATTGAGCATTTGAACATTGCCCGAGCCCCGGCATTCACGGCGGGATTCACTTTCTAATTTGAAATCTGAGATTAGAAATTTTTTCATCGTCCGCCCTCTCCCCGTTCGTCGGACTCTTTTTCCTGGGAGGCCTTGTTGGCCAGGTCCTGTCCTTCGCGCGAAACGCGCGAGCGGAAGAGCGGATCGGCATGCGTCACGCGGACGGTCATGGACATCTGATCGGGGCGCAGCGGCCAGCAATCCGGCGGGTCGCGATTGAGGCATTCGCAAAATTCGATGTTGCCTTCGTCCTGACCGAATTCCTCGCCGCACGGCGGATGAGCTTCGAACCCGATCGTCACCAGCACGAGCTGCGGCAAAGGGTTTTCGCCGCTGACGTGCCAGTCATCCCACCAGGTCATTCCGTCGTAATAGCACAGCCGCAGATAGCGGATTTCCTGCGAATAAAGCTCCTGCCAGTTGACCTCGGTTTCGAGATTGTTGTCTTCTTCCAGACTATCGCTGCTGCCGAACATTTTCTCCAGCGCCGCGGGGTCGATCGTCACGCGACCTTCCTCATCCTCCTGGATAATTTCCTCCGGGGCCGGCGCGGCGCCGGGTTTTTCGGGGCGCGGGATGCGCTGCTCGATGCGAGCCAGCCCCAGCGGATATTCGTATCCTTCGTCGGGGTGCAAAATGTCGGGGTGGCGTGCGATGCGGTATTCGACGGTGACCAGATCATACTCGGCCGATGGATCTTCCGTGCGTTCGAATCGCGTGTCGGCGATTTCGCGCCCCGGCACGCGAAGGCTGGAGATGCGAATGCGCTCCTTGTCGCCATCGATGCCCACGCCCCCGTCGGCGGTCTGGATGGTGGCTTGGCGGATTTCGTGGGCCATGCGATCGAGCAGCACACGGGCGAGGCGAATCTTATCGGCATAGTGAATGTCGCGCTCGCGGGTGCGCATGGCCGAGGAGTAAAACCAGTAGGTGATTGATGAAAGGATCACCAGCAGGCTCAGCGACAGAACGACTTCGAGCAGCGAAAGGCCCCGACGGTTTTTCAACGATTGTCGTGGGTGGCATGGCCAAGCGCAGCGCCGCCATGCGCATGAACCGACATGCCGGCGCTCGATGAGGCTGGGCTTGGGCATGGCA
>JBKJYI010000009.1:0-2975 GCA_046715855.1 Phycisphaerae bacterium | reverse complement strand
AACTGCGTGTGTTCTGTTCAATGATGCTCTGCACTCGACTTCGCCGAATCGCTATGCCAGCGGGAGGAACAACACGGCATCGCCATCTTTGGCGGGGGGGCTACGTGGAGGCCGAACGATAAAGGCCTCCGCCCCGGCCATTCCCAGCACGTCTCCGGACCCGTGCCAAGATAGCAAATGAGCGATGTATCCGCCATCGCTATCGATGCTCAAAGTGGCAGGGTAATAGGCCTGCCGATCCCGCTCTTCGGGCAGCGTCCCGCTCAGCTTTGCCTGCAATAGGTGGGGGACTTCGGGGCGACCTTGAAGCGCGGCGAGAGGGGGTGCGACCAGCAGACCGAAACCGACAATGGCGCTGACCGGGTTGCCCGGCAGCGCGAAGACGAGTTGTCCGCCAGGGAGCGTTGCGAAGAGGGTTGGACGGCCCGGCTTGATCGATATTTTATGGAAGTGAGTGGTTGCTCCGAGTTCGATGAGCGCGCCGGGCACGAAATCAAACGCTCCCATGGACACGCCGCCCGTGATACAGATTACGTCGCAATTGGCCGCGCACGCGATGGCCTGTTGGATGGCGAGCCGGTCGTCGTTGACGCGCTCTTGGACGACTGCCTCACAGTGCTCCGATCGGATCAGCGATTCGAGCACGTACTGATTGCTGTTGCGAATTTGCCCGCCGCCTGGACGCACCCCGACATCGACTAGTTCGTCTCCCGTCACAATGACCGCGACGCGCGGTTGTGTGTAGACGGCAACTTGTGCCGCTCCGGCCGCTGCGCACACGCCGATGTTTACCGGCGTAAGGACGGAGCCTGCTGCCAGCACCACCTCACCCGCTCGCTTATACTTCGCTCGCGGAGTAATGGACCGATCAGGCTTTACCGACTCCAACACCGTGACAATTTCGCCGGTCGAGTCCAACTGCGTTCGCTCGATTCGCACGACGGCGTCGGCACCGGTGGGAATGGGCGCGCCAGTATTGATCTGCATGGCCTCGCCAGGCTTAAGTTCTGATTGCGACATGATTCCGGCGGCTATCTGGCCGGTCACGCGTAGTTGCACTGGTACGATTGCCGTTTCGGCCGCCCTCACTGCATATCCGTCCATCAACGAGCGATTGAAGGGCGGTTGATCAATGTCCGTAGCGACGGGCTCGGCCAGAGTTCGATGTAAGGCGTTTAGTAATGCCATCTTTGTCGTGGGCAGGGCGCGGCACTGAGCAAGGATGATGGCAAGGGCCTGATCGACATCGAGCATCGGCAACAGTTTATCTGACGGCACTAAGTATAGGTATTGCAACAAGTGGCCGCCCGCACTTACGATTCGGGCGTGCAGACCTTCTCCCTGCAATCCGGCTCCAATGGCAATTGCATCTACGTCGAGGCCAACGGCGCTCGTCTGCTGTTTGACGCCGGTTTGAGCGGTACGTGTGCCGCCAGGCGCATGGCCCAGCATGGCCGAGATATTCGCGACGTGCACGGCGTCATCATTTCGCACGACCATTCCGACCACATCAAGTGCGCCGGCATCCTGCAGCGGAAATTTGGCCTGCCCATTTACGTTACCCGACCGACGATGGCGGCGACATGGTGCAAACTCGGGAAACTGAACGATGTTCGCTACTTCGAATCCGGCGACACACTTGTCTTTGGCCATATTCAAGTGCATACCATCCGCACCCCGCACGACGCGGCGGACGGCGTCGCCTTCGTCATCGAGTGCGAAGGCAAGAAGCTCGGCATCCTCACCGACCTGGGCCACCCCTTTGCCGGCTTGCTCTCGATCATCGAAGAGCTCGACGCCGCGTATCTCGAATGCAACTACGACCCGCACATGCTCGAGCACGGCACGTATTCCGAAGAGTTGAAAGCCCGCATTCGCGGCAACGGCGGCCACCTTTCCAACGATGAGGCGGCCCGCATACTGAAAACGTGCACGAAAAAAAGGCCCAAATGGATCGCCGTCGCCCACCTCAGCGAGGACAACAATCATCCGCACCTGGCACATGAAGCCCAGTACAACGCCGTCGGTCGGGACTATCCCGTATACCACGCTTCGCGGTATGATTGCTCTCCAATGTTGACCGTCTGAAACGCCGAAACACAAAAAAGCCAAAACGCCGAAACGCGGAAATCTGACCCTGAAGGGGTCACCGATAGAAGCCGGGGGTCGAAGCGAAGCGCAGACCCCCGGAAAAGATTGACCCTATTTTCGACCCTGAAGGGGTCGCAGAAATGGAATTGGAGGAGAAACCTATGAGCGTGACAACCAAATCCAAGGGCGGCCAGATGACTGGACACGATCATATTGAACTCGTCGAGCAATCGGCGGCGCACAACTACCATCCGCTGCCCGTGGTGGTGGCCGAGGCGGAGGGCGTCTGGGTCACCGACGTTGATGGCAAGAAGTACATGGACATGCTCGCGGCCTACTCCGCGGTCAATTTCGGGCATTGTCATCCGGAACTCATCGCCGCTGCCAAGCAACAGCTCGACAAGGTGACGCTCACCTCCCGCGCGTTTCATAATGATCAGCTTGGGCCGATGTGCCAGGCGCTGGCCGACCTCTGCGGCATGGAGGCCGTGCTGCCCATGAACACAGGGGCGGAAGGGGTCGAGACCGCAGTCAAGGCCGCCCGCAAGTGGGGGTACAGGAAGAAAGGGGTCGCGGAGGGCAAGGCCAAGATTATTTGCTGCGAAGGCAATTTTCATGGCCGCACCACGACGATCATCAGCTTCAGCACCGATCCGCAGTGCCGCGCGGGTTTCGGGCCGTTCACGCCCGGGTTCACCATTGTCGAGTACGGGGACGCCGATGAGCTGCGCCGGGCCATTGACGGCGATACGGTCGCGTTTCTGGTCGAGCCGATCCAGGGCGAGGCGGGGGTAAAGATTGCGCCCGACGGGTATCTCAAGGCCGTGCGGCAGATTTGCACGGAGAAAAAAATTCTCTTCATCGCCGACGAGATCCAGTCGGGC
>JBKJYI010000008.1:0-8992 GCA_046715855.1 Phycisphaerae bacterium | reverse complement strand
GGACGAGTCGATGTAACGTTGCGGCTTAACGGTGAAGGTATTGGTAACGGTTCCATCGGCGCTGCCACTTGTCGTGGTGCTTCCGACCAGCGTGTAGCTGGCGCCCTTCGGGTTCCACAAATAGATTTGTGCGGAGCTTCCGCCCGACGCCAGCCCTTCCCAGGCCACAGTAATCGCAGAAACTGAAGAGGGATCTTCGTTGATCGTAAACACGAATCGAGAGGCTGCACGATTCCCGGGGCCCGATGCGGTTGAAGTCTGCCGGGCGTTATCCGACGCAGCGACAGCGGTATTGTCGCCAGCGACGAAAGCGGTGGCAGGAGTGTTATTCACCAGGGGAGGAATGTTGGAGCTCGAAATCGTGCCCTTGAAACCCACGCGAGTAGCGCCGGCCCCGGTGCTGAAATCGTAGTCGATATCCGCGCGTGCCGGCTCCGCGATAGTTGCAATCAAAACCAGCACGATCAAGGTGAACCATGATCTCCGGCCTGCCCGGAAATGCGCGAACGAATTGACGCAACAACCCACCCAGGTTTTATCCATTGAAATTCCCCCCGAAGCCGCGGTTACCCGTTATCTGACGCAAGCAAAAACGGAACTGACGCAACGGCCGTGCGCTGCCGGGTTCCCTACCCCGCTCGATACTAGGCGTGCAGGGAGCAAACTCAAGCGGATTTCACAAGAAGGCTATTGACAGGATTTGGATCAAAACACGGGCATGATTTCAGGACATTCCGCGTGCTATCGGTCGTTGTACGACTCCTCCTCACGGAGCAGCCATCGAGTTTTGAAATGCGCCGGCGTCTTGCAGGTCTACGTCGCCGTCGCTGTCGGAATCCCAGCACGCACACCCGGGCTCGAGCGGCGCGTCAGGGTTCGTCATGCACGCCGCGAATTCACTCCATTGCGCCAAGCCGTGCAGCGTCAAGCCATGACACGCACCGGAATGGCACTCGTCGTCTGCCGTACACTCATCGCCGTCATCGCAGCCCGTACCATCCGGCATCGGAGTCAGCGTGTCGCAATTACCAACCGCGCCGGCGGGATCACAGGCCGCCACGACACACTCACTCTCGGCGCCGCTGCAATCAACCGGTGTGCCCGCGACGCATGAACCCTCGACGCACGCATGTCCGGTCGTACAAGAATTGCCATCGTCACAGTCTTCTGAATTCTCGCACACGCGGCATAAATCATCTTCCTCATCGCATATGGCGCTGGCTTCGCAGGGATTTCCGGACGAGACGCATCCGACGGTTCCATCACAGGACTCGGTGCCGTTGCAAAAAATACCATCCTCTGCGCACACTTGATTATTAGGCGCATGAACGCATTCATTATTTATGCACGAGTCGACTGTGCATGGAATACTGTCATCGCAAGTCGGTGGAATCCCAGGTCCACATATCCCTGCCGCACAGACTTCGGCACCGTTGCAGAAATTTCCATCATCACACAGGACGTGTGGGCGGGCCTGGCACACGCCCTCGACACAAGTTTCTTCGCCGGTGCACGCGTCGTTGTCGCCGCACTCCGCATCGCCAAGGCAGGGAGGAGCCACGATCCCAGCGATAATGTCGTCGTAGTCATAATTCGGAGAATGATCGTCGTCGAGAAAAAGAAATGCCCGATAGCCTGAACCCAGTTGCGTCACTGTGCCCCACTGGCTGGTGAATTGATACGAATGAGCCGGAGACACCACGTAGTATTTCACGAGCTGGCGCCGGCCCTCCCCGGTGTAGTTTTTCGCAGTGTCGCTGTTGAGATAAGCATCGCTTGTGCCCGGTACCGGATTCTCATTGAGAATTCCATCGGGGCCGCTCAAAAATGCGCCAGTCTCATCGTACACATCATGAAAGAGAGCGATCCCGCAAGTGGAGGGTATATCCACGGTCGCCATGGCTCCGGGCACCGCATCGGGCCCGAACACGATGACATCGTCAGTTACCCCGCCTGTGGGTGTGGGAAAGCCATTGTTTTGAATGTCCAGAAGAAGTGAGTTGGCGACGGCTGTGCCCGTAACTTCCGCAATCAGCTCGACCGTGGTGGGACCGTCAATTCCGGCATCCCCGGCAACCCACGGGGTGATGCCCGGATCTCCGAGTGGAAGCAATGCCGATTGAGGAATGTTGATTACCGCGCCCGGCGCCCGCGACGCAGACCAGGATAGAATCAAAGCGCTGAGACAATGACGAATCTTCATAAGCCCCCCCATTACGATGGATCAATGATGGTGAAAAGCGGAGGGACCTTCGGAATGCCCCCTGGCTCTTTCCTGTCCCCCTCCGTCTGATTTTAACCAAGGAAGGAGACTTGTCCATTAATTCTGGAGCGGGCGTTATCGGATCGTCGTTCAAGTGCGATAAAACTCAATGTTTCAATCGGCAAGAAGTAGCCGAATCCCTTCCTGATGCGGTCTCAGCTGCCTCGCGACGAATCGGCGATGATGATTTTCGGGCTTGCTGCGATTAGCTCCCCTTCAAAAAACAAGCATCAACAAAATCGTATCGCATTGGCGACGACTATTTCATTGCAAACCAACTACGTTTTGCCTTCGGCTTCACCGGTGGAGTTGGCTCCGCATGGATCGTCGCCAGCAAATCCCGCTCCGACTTGTGCGGGTTCAAGCGTTTCAACGTCTTGAGCTTCTGAAGCGTTTCCGCGTCCAGCTTCAGCGGGGTTCCAGATCGAGCATCACTGGTCTTTGCGGCCTTTTCTCTCGAAGTTGCTGCCGGTTGCACTGACGACTTCGCGGAAGCCTTCACAGGGGCTTGCGGTGAATTCGGCGCAGCTGTTTTGGCTCGCTTCGATCCCGCACGTGATCGTTGTTTGCCAGGATTGCCGTCTGCGGCCTGATTTTCATTGACTTCGGCGTGAGCGGCAGCCAGGGCATCATGCATGTCTGGAGCCATGTCTTCGGAAGGCGCTGGGACTTCCTTTGCGTAGGCGTGGGAGTCGGGGATTTCGACGGCCGCATTCGGTTCAGTTGGTGAGTTCGCGTTGGAATACCCCAGTTGAATCGCACCTCCGCCGGACGTCGCCATGGAAGCCCAAAATGTTCCCACGGCGGCATGGCTGGCGGAGTCGGCGTCGATCAAGAGATTAGCAGTGTCCACTGACTTCCCGGGGGGCGCCGTATTTTGCTGGCTTAGCCGCATTTCGCTTTGCCGTTCCTTGAGGGCTTCCAACTGCGATGCCCAGTGGGCGCGTTCCTGCTCCAGGTTCTTGCCGGTCTGCTCGAGGTCGGCCCGCGTCTCATCGAGCTTCTCGGCCATTTGTGCCCGGACTTCGAGCGCGTTCACCAGATCACTTTCGAGCTGGCTGCGCTGCCCCCGCGCGGTCTCCAATTCGGCACGGATTTCAAGGATGGCCGCTTCCGCACGTCGGAGCTGCTGTTGATACTCCGACATCGCAGTCTCGGCGGCCGCCGCTTTCGAACTTTCCGCTTGTGCGGATGCGAGCTTGATTTCACGCCGCGCGTTTTCCGCGGCGGCCGTCTCGCGCTGCACCGCTGCGCATGCCTGGCGGAGTTCCTTTTGCAGTTCCTCCTGCCCATGACGAAGCTCGGCGATTTCCGCTCGAAGGGCGTCAGCTTCGAGGCGGCTCTTGGCCAGTTCGTCGCTGCGCGCCTGGGCCACTTCGTCCGCCATCGACCGTGCTTTTTGCACCGTCATGCGATCGTTCTGAATGCTGGCGATGGCCGATTCCAGCTTGGCCTGCTGGGCCACAAGTTCGGATTCGCGCTCGGCCGCCTGTGCGATTTTCCGCTCGAACTCCTCCTTGAGCCGCTCCATTGCGGCGCGTTCGTCGTGCAGCTCTTTTTCGTGCTGGCGCGCCTGCTCGAGTTTGACCTCCAACTGATCGTGGTCGTGGGCAAGCCGAATCTGGGCGGCTGAACTCTGCGCTCCAAATGCTTCGCGGGCGGCGGACAATTCCGCACGGTCCGTTTGCAAGGATGTCTCCATCGCCCGAATGCGGGTGCGCTCGGCATCGAACGCAGTTTTTTCTTTTGCGAAGGTGGCCCGGTCGGCGGCGAGCGAGTCTTCCTGGACCTTGCACCGCGCCACCGACTCCGCAGCACTGGCCCGCTCCTTGTCGGCGCGAGCCTTGTGTTTTGCAAGCTGGTCGGCCTGGGCGGCGAGATCCCGTTCGCGATTCTTCTGTTCCTGCGCCTGGCGGTCGAGTTGAGCCCCCTGCCGCTGCAATTCCTCGGTGAGCTTGTTGATTTCGCCCCGCTGGGCCTCGATCTGCCGCTCGGACTCTTCGAGCCGGCGCCGACGCACTTCCTCTGCCGCTTGAGATTCGACAAGCGATTGTTGGCGAGCGACCAGGTCGGCTTCGCGCGCCGCCAATTCCGCACCCATGTTGTCTAGCTGGTCTTTTTGTTCTTGGATTTGCTCGGCCACGTTCTTAAGCCGCTGGCCTTCTGCTTGCAATTGCTTTGTTTTGTCACCCACCTGTCCGTTTTGCGTGTCCAGCTTCTGGGCCTGAGCTTCGAGCTTTTGCTGTAAGTCTGCACGATCGCGTTCCCATTGTACGCGGTCTTGTTGCTGCTTTCGGGCTTCAATTTCGATTGCCTGCTTTTGCTGCTCCACCGCTTCCGCCAACAAATTGGCGGCGGAGATTCTATCCGACAGCGCCCGCTCGGCGGACTCTAGTTCGACTCGTTTCTGTTCGAACTCCGCGCGTGCTTTCTCATCCTTGGCGGCAGTTTCCCGCTCAGCCTGGGCCAGCAGCTCCGCCAGCTCCTTGAGTTCCCGCTCGCGAGCGTCGCAGGCATCTTTGAGTTGGCCGGCCGCTGCCCACTCGCGTTCCGCTGCCACGCGGTCCGCCTGAATCCGCGCCTCGCGCTCAGCGAGCTCCTTACTCTTCGAATCGACCGACCCGGCGTTCTGCGAAACGCGCATCAATGCTTCATTGGTCCAGGAGGCCACCCCATGTTGATACTCCACCAGCCCGCGTTCCAACGCCGCAAATTTGGTATCGAGGTCTGCCAGTGCGTCATCAATGCGTACAAGCTCAGTCATCCATCGTCCCCTTGAGTTTGGAGCGGTTCGGCAAGCCGACTCGAAGCCAGGGCGTTTTTGCGGCGTGCGGAATCATGGTTTCTCGTCCCAAGTCTACATTTCGCAATAATGACAGGCTCCCCCCGCGAAAAGACCGTTCCCATAACCGTCGATCGATCAAAAAAAGACGTGGCAGAAAAGAATATCCATATCGTACTCTTGACTCGGTTCAGGCGACGTTCGCCGGTTCCCTAGCAGTCCTTTAAGCCGCGCAGACACCGGCTTTACACGGAAGGTTGAGTAATGACCGAGCCTCTCAGCCTGAAAGCAGAAATCCTCGGAAACGCGCCTGATCCAGCCCAGGTGCGAGCATTGGCTCAGGCCGTAATAATGGCCGCGGGAATCACCCGCGAGCAGATCGCGGTGGAAGCCGGACGACTTTTGGACGAACGCGAGCAGCTCGCCCAGTGTTTTGAAAAACTTCACAAAGACGTCGCCGACTACGAATCCCATCGAAGCGAACTGCACCAAAAAGAAGAAAAACTGCGCGAACAGGAAGTAGCGCTTACCCGGAGTCGGGAACACTTCCTCGAACAAGAGCGGACGATTCAAGACCAGGCTTGCGTCCTGGGTGATCGGGCAACGCGGCTCGAAGAACTTCAGAGCCATGTCGTCTCGGCGGAATCGGAGTTGAAAAAACGCGAGCAGGCCGTTCTTGCCGCCCAGCGCGAAGTGGAAAACAGGCTGCGCGAATTGGCCCCGAAACAAAAAGAGCTCGACCTGCGGGCCCTCGACCTGGAGGCGCAAACAACCGAGCTCGAGCAACGCGGCAGCGAGCTCGAAGAATTGCGCGAAGCCCTCACCGAGATGCAGTCGCAGCTAAAAACTGATCACGACGAGGTCAGTGCTCATCGCCAGGAATTGCTCAAGCGGCTTTCGCGGCTCCCCGAACAACACGCCGAAAATCAGGAGCCCATGCCCGCGATGGTTGAAATGCCGCCCGATAGCAATGGATGGGCCCCCAAGCCGGCCGCCACCGGCGGGGTCGATCAATATCGCAAGCTCCGACGTGACGCCAAACGCCGGGCCATCGGAGTCTGACCACCTTAAGTTCGCCGCCGGTATCGCAATGGAAGGAACGACCAAATGTTAAAGCTCTTTTCGCGCACCAAGACAGCCGGGAAACCCACCCGTGATGGCGGATACAAGGGCACTGGTTTGCCTCCCACCTTTGAATCCGTGCAGCCCGCGCCCTTATTAAGTCTGGACTCGAATCCGCTGCGACGCGCCTTCCAGCAAGGCCGCTACTGCGCCATCCTTCAGAACAAGGAGGAATGGCGAAGCGAGCCCGGCTGCAACTCGATATTGAAGGACGTTCACAATGAACTGGAGCAACGCATGGCGCTGGTGCCGGCCGGAACCGTCTCCATTTCGAAAACACTCGCCGCACAGGCCGGCGAACCGGAAGAAGATATGAGCGTCTCGTCCTACCTGCTCGACGTGCACTGCGTCTCCAACAAGCGATTCCAGCATTTCGTCGACGCCGGCGGCTACGACATGCTCGAATACTGGCCCGAAGAGATCTGGCCGCACCTCATCGAGCTCAAAGACCTTACCGGACAGCCGGGCCCGCGCTACTGGCGGCAAAGCCGGCACGACGTCCGCCTCTCCGAGCATCCCGTGGTCGGCATCAGTTGGTACGAAGCGCAAGCCTATACACTGTGGATCGGGCAGCGCCTCCCCACCGAGGCCGAGTGGCAAATGGCCGCCTCCTGGCACCTGCACAGTTCAACGAACCTCATGCGCCGCTTCCCCTGGGGCGACGCCATGGACAAGAAACGCTGCAACATCTGGGGGTCGCGCATCAACGGCACCGTCCCCGTAACCGCGTTCGCCAATGGCTCGGCCCCCAACCACGTCCTCCAGCTCGTGGGCAACGTATGGGAATGGACCGACACCGAGTACACCGTCACCGATTCCAACAACCGCCCCGTGGTCGGCGAAATGCCCATGCACGTCGTTCGCGGCGGCGCATATGACACCTACTTCGAGTTCCAGGCCACCAGCCAATTTCGAACCGGGCAACTCGCCCTGGCCCGGACGCCCAACACCGGTTTCCGCTGCGCGATGAAGCTAAGCGACGCGACGTGGATCAACGGCGGCTAGCCGCCCGACAAAGCCGCGCCCGGCGAGGAAGCGGTCAAAAAGCGTAATAGCAAGGAGTCTCTCATGGCTACGGCAACTTTATCCCGGCAGGCGACAACTCTTCCCTGCCTGATTTGCGAACAAAAGAACACCGGCGAAGCGCTGGTATGCACCACCTGCGGCGCACCGATGGCTCTCATCCACGAAGCGGTCACTCAGGATCGTGATCCATGCATCGTAACCGTGGTGGGCGACAGCAATGTCGGCAAAACCGTCTACCTCGGCATGCTGCTGGACATGCTGTCCAATCGCGCCGAGGACTTCGAATCGATTCCCAAGGGCGCTTATTCTGTCAATCTTCAGCATTCCGTGGTGAGCCACGTCAGCATGCGGCTCTTCCCGCCAAAAACCGCGATGGAAGTCGATGACTGGCACTGGGCCTACTATCAAGTGAAACGCCGTGCGAAAACCAACGATATCTACGACCTGGTCATGCCCGACATGGCCGGCGAAGCCATCGCCGCCGAAGTCGCCAATCCAAAAACATTTCAGGTCGTTCGCTCACTATTGGAAAAAAGCGCAGGGGCAATCCTGCTCGTCGATGGAGCACTCGCAGCCGCCGGCTCGCCGCAGCCGGACTTCTTCGCCCTCAAGCTCATGAGCTACCTCGATGGAGTGATGTCTTCGAAATCCCAGAAGAAGCTCACCACTCCCGTGGCCGTCATCCTTTCGAAGGGCGACTATTGCCCCGAAGTATTTGACGACCCGCGCGCCTTCGCCCAAAGCAACCTCAACCGCCTCTGGAACATGTGCGAGAGTCGCTTTGTCAACTATGAATTCTTCGCCACCAGCGTCGTCGGCGCGCTCGCCTACGGAACGGACGAATCCGACAACGTTGTCTCTTACCCCCTGCACATCGCCCCGCGCGGAGTGCTCGAACCCTTCGAGTGGGTGCTCAACAAGCTTCAAGCCAACAAGCGACGGCGATGATCACGGGCAGGGACAACGTTGTGGCCACGAATGCCCCCCCCGGCGGCTGCGCGCCGCAATCAGACTTCGTGCCGCAGAAATGCGGATGTAGTTTCGAACGGGGCTTGAGAGCCCAGTGCCCGGTGGAGTACACCCAGTTTAGGAGGAATCGAATGAAAAATGCTATAAAAGTTCTGTCCGTGTGCGCTGCGATGCTCGCTGTCGCAGGGTGCGCCTGCCCCGGTGAAGCCCGCGGCAGTGTCCGGCACTCAACCATGCGGAACTGCGGCAAGCATGCGTCCGTGTGCCTGCCCAACAATGCAGGCCATATCCGGCAATCGACGATGCAGCCGTCTTCCATGGATGATTCGATGCACTCACAGCCGTATCCGAATTCCCAAAAGCAATCGATGCTGCGGACCTCTTTGGCCCCCGGCTCAATGTCCACTCCACCCCGGGCGGCGTCCGGCGAATGCTGGTCCAGTGTGTACTTCCCGCCCGTGTTGAAGACGGTGACCGAGCGCGTCTGCCTGAAAGAGCCTTCAGAGCGCTTCGAGGTCAGCCCTGCCGAGTATGAATGGGTCGAGGAAAAGGTGTGCGTAAAGCAGGCTTCAAGGCAATTCGTCGTGGTGCCCCCGAAATATGAAACCGTGACGCAAAACGTGGTGATCGACTCCGGTCATACCGACTGGGTACGCGCCGACGAAAGCCGCTGCCGCGCGCCCGGAGGACAGCAGCCGGTGAGCGACGTGTTCTGCGTGGTCAATGCCCCGAAGGTGGAGAAAACCGTAACGACCGAGCGCCTCGTACAGCCCGCTTCCATGCGCGAAGTCGAGATCCCGGCCGAGTACCAGACGGTCCGCACTCAGCGC
>JBKJYI010000007.1:0-4919 GCA_046715855.1 Phycisphaerae bacterium | reverse complement strand
CCGCGCCCAATTGTCGTAGTCCGATTCCGGGCAGTGAAAATGGGGTAACAGCCGGTGATTGCCCCTTCCCCGAATCGGGTATTAGTCGCGCTGAAAATGTGACCTGGTTGCGGCGCAGCGGGCTTGCAAAAATCGACAGGGCGGGTTATACGATGGGCGTTTAGCCGATTGGGCGTGCCTAAAATCGCCGACTTCTTGTTCCCGTCGCCGACGCGGGGTGACCTCCATCCGTCGGAGTGCTGTTTCGGAGTGAGTCGGAAACGGCTTGTCGATTTCGAGCCGCATCCGAGTCGGCCCAGTGCGGCGTGAGCCGTTTTCCCATGGGAGATATTTCTTGAGTACGCTAACGAAGGTTTTCACGGTGCTGCTTGTCCTGCTGAGCATCGTTTTCGCAGTGATGACGATTTCCGTGGTCGCCAACACGAACGACTGGAAGGACACGGCCGCGAAGTATGAGATGAACGCCCGGATCGCCGACACCAACCTGCGCAACATGATTGCGGCGGGTGCGGCCGTCGAGGCGACGTCGCGCGACGCGGTGCGATCGCACCTGGCTCGTATCGGCGAGATGGAAACGCAGATGCAGGTGAGCAATGCGGAACTGGCCAAGCTCCGCACGGACGTTGCCCGCGTGGACGCTGAAAAGAGCAGTGCCGAGGCAATGAACCGCGGGTTGCTGGCACAACTCGAAGCGGCCCGCTCGGGCGAATCGGAAATTCGCAAACAGCTGGCCGACATTGAGCGACGAAACATTGAGCTCGAACGACGCAACATTGATTTGAACGATCGCGTCAACGAACAAACCGCGCAGATCGCCGTGCTCGATGAGCAAAAGCGCCAGTTCGAACAACAACTTAACATTCTACGAGATGAAGCAGGCAAGCTGTCGAATCAAACGCGGCGGAGCGCGGCCGGCTTTAACACGGAGAATCCGGCCGGCGCAGCGATGTCGAAGGTCACCGCCTTGTCGCCGGCATCGACGGGCGCAATTCGTGGACAAGTGGTGGACGTGCAGGGCAACCTGGTGACCATCAGCAATGGCTCCGCTGACGGCGTAAAGAATGACATGGAATTCGTAGTCTCGCGCAACGATCAATATGTAGGCAAACTAAAAATCAGCCGCACCGAGCCCAACCGCGCCGCTGGCCGGATGATGAATCCGACGACCTCGCCGATGCCGGGCGACCAGGTGATGGACGCCATGGGGGCACAAGGCCGGCCATAGGGCAATATATTAAGGAATCTGGCCATGAGCGACCGACCTGCGGGCGGACGTCCCGAACATAATGTGTATACCGTGCTTGTGATCCTGGCGACTTTGATCACCGGGGGAGCAGTCCTGTTCCTTGCCCTTCGAAGCCAGGAGCTTTTCGGTTCGTGGCGACCTTTTTAGCGCATTCGCTCCGCGGGGAATCCGGGTGCTTGACGCATCTGGTGAAAGCCGCGACAATACCGGGCTCGAATTTCGTGCACCGTTTATCGGCTTTCCAGGCCAGCGGGGCAACAATCTAGATACGACCAGAGGAAAGAGAGTCGAACGTGTACGCCATTATCAGCGACGGTGGATTTCAGTACCGGGTTCAAGATGGACTGGAGTTCGAAGTCCAGCTTCGCGACCTGCCAGCCGACGCGAAAACCATTGAGTTCGACCGCGTCCTGATGGTGGGTGACCTGGCCGATGGACCGCAAATCGGGCAACCCACCGTTCCCGGGGCGCGCGTCCTGGCGACCGTGCTTGGCGAGATCAAGGGCGACAAGCAGATCATTCAGAAGTTCGCCCGCCGCAAAGGTTACCACCTGAAGAAGGGCCATCGCCAGCGTTATCTTCGCGTTCGCGTGGATAAAATCGCGACCTAGATCGCTCCGGCTTCCTCTCCACCGCATTTTCCGCTAAACTGATTCTACTTGCTGCGCGGGTAGGTCCAGTGGCGTGTCCTGCTTCTGGTCTGCGCGGCTTGGCGCAAGTGCAGGAACCTTCCTTGAACTTTGCCAAATTCGCTATTGCTTTCCTGCTCGCGGCTGCCGCTCCGGCTTTTGCCGGTCAACCAATTCGGACGGTGCGGGTTGCCACCGGATTCCCGAGTCCGATATTCCTGACGCATCCTCCCGGTGATTTCGATCGCTTGTTCATTGTGCAGCAGGCCGGCCAGATTCGCATCCGCACCGGGGGCGCGACGCTGGGCACGAACTTTCTCAACATCGCGGGAAGCATCATATCGGGAGGCGAGCAGGGTCTGTTAGGGCTCGCGTTTCACCCAAACTATGCCACGAACGGCGCTTTTTATGTTTACTACACGGCCGCAGGGGGCGGAGCCAACACGCTGGCCCGGTATGGCGTCTCCGGCAATCCCAATGTCGCCAACCCCTCCGGTACAGTCCTCTTCAGCGTCGCGGACCTGTTTCCCAATCACAACGGCGGCTGGATCGCCTTTGGACCCGATGGCTACCTTTACATCGCCATGGGCGATGGCGGGAGCGGCAACGACCCCAACGAGGCCGGTCAAAACTTGAATACCATGCTGGGCAAAATGCATCGAATCGACGTGGACGGCGCCGACGGAATCCCCGGGAATGACGATGACGACGGCATCTTGGGCAACGGAATCGCCGGTTATTCAAGCCCGCCGGACAATCCCTTCTTCGGGGCCACCCCGGGCCGCGACGAAATTTGGGCCTACGGGCTTCGAAACCCCTGGCGGGACAGCTTTGATCGGCTTACTGGCGACCTTTATATCGCGGACGTGGGTCAGGGAGTGATTGAAGAAATTAACTTTCAACCTGCGGGGCTGGCCGGCGGGCGAAATTACGGCTGGCGATGCATGGAAGGAAACAACTGCACCGGCCTGTCGGGATGTACCTGCAACTCGCCCACGCTGACCCAGCCCATTCATACCTATAGCCACGCGGGGGTGCACTGCTCGATCACCGGGGGCTATGTCTACCGCGGCTGCGCCATTCCCGACTTGCAGGGCGTTTATTTCTTCGCCGATTACTGCTCCAACACAATCTGGTCGTTCCGGTACAACGGCGCGGTCGCCGAGTTCACCAACCGCACCGCCGAACTTGTGCCGGATGTGGGCACCATCACCAACATCGTGTCCTTCGGGGAGGACGCCTACGGCGAGTTGTATATCCTCGACCAGGCCGGCGAGATTTTTAAGATCATGCCCGACGTGGCCCCCACCGACTGCAACACCAACGGCCAAGGCGACACGTGCGACATACTTTCCGGGATTTCCACTGACATTGATTCGAGCGGTGTGCCGGATGAATGCGAGATGGCTCCTCCTGCATCTCCCTTGGCCGATCCAACCGGGATCAGTAAGCCACGATCCATCTCGCTCTCTGTTCCCGATGCCAGCGCTGCATCAGGTGCGGGAGGGCTTGCCGCACTGCGCGTTACGCTGACTTCGCTCCATCACCCCAACCCGCCTTATACGGGCGGCTCGGCAGCCGATTTTTCCGCGTTTGAGGGGCAGGTTCGATGGGTGGGACCGCCCAGCAGCTACGTTGAATCGTCCAGCAACCCGACTTCGTTCATGGCCAGCGTACTGCAATGTGAGCCGTATTATCATGACTGGAGCACGGTGGGATTGGTGCATGTCAGGGGCCGCGAAGTCGTGCCCAGTTCGACCTATACCGTGGTCAACATGGACGATTTTTGTGCGGGAAATGAGCAGAATTGCCCAGTTGTTTCCGCAGGTCTGCAGATTGTTACCGCTCGCTGGGCGGATATCGAAACCCCATTCAACCCGCCTGTGATGACTGCTCAGCCTGATGTGGGCGACATTGCGGCGCTGGTTAACAAGTTTCGAAGCGCCCCGGGCGCTCCCATCAAGGCTCGGGCGGCGATCTCCGGAGAGATCCCCGACTTGATTCCGGATATCGGGTTTGATCATATTGCCGCCTGCGCAGACGGGTTTCGGGGCCGACCCTACCCGCACGCCGGGCCGCAGACCTGCCCGTAAAACTGTGCGAATTGGCGCGCGGTTGACTCGCACGCCAAAAAAAAACGGATCTCGCAAGAATTTTGCCATGATCCACGACTTGGTGATGGCAGTACCTCCGCAGAGTTTTGCAATCACCGGGCAAGATAGCGACATCACTCCATAGGACCAGCAGCAATAAGGGGGGAAGACATGCATCAATCACAGCGATGGACTTGGGTGCTCGCATCCGCGGGCTTGTGGTGCCTTCAATCACTTCAGGCCGCAGAACCCCCCGGCATCCAAGTGATTCGATCGCGGACTACCGGCAATGCGTCCTTCCTTCGGATGTCCGACGGCGGCGTAATCCCGGTAACAGCAAATACCGCGGCACCGGTCGAACCGATCGAGTTCTTTCGGCAATACGACGACCTTTTTGGCATCAAAGACGCCGATAAACAGTTGCACCGTATCGGCGTCCGTCAGGACCATCTCGGCCACACGCACACCGAATTCCACCAGGTTCAGGGCGGCATCCGCGTTTTCGGCGGCTCCCTCAAAACCCATCAAAATGACCGCCGCGAATTTGTGGCCGCCAGCGGCGAATTCTTTTCGGTTTCTGCGAAGCTGAATACAAACCCAGCGCTCGACCGCGCCAATGCCGAACGACTGGGGCGAGAGGCTTTCGGCTCCGCCGGCGCCGACATCGACTCGATTGAACTCGTGATTGTCGATCCCGGGTGGTATGGCGATCGGCCGCAAGGAGAACGCCTGGCCTACTATGTGCGGGTCTCGGACTGGAGCGCGGGGCAAGCCGAAGCTTTGTTCATTGACGCCCATTCGGGCCGGATTATCGACCGATGGAATTTGGCGGAGGGTGCCCGCAATCGTCGCATTCACAATGCCGGCGGCGGCACGGCCATTCCCGGGCCTATCGCGCGAATCGAAGGGCAGGCCGCCCATGCCAACTCCGAAGTGAACCGCGCCTACGAC
>JBKJYI010000006.1:0-3096 GCA_046715855.1 Phycisphaerae bacterium | reverse complement strand
CGATAAACCTCAATGGCTTGGTTGCTGTTGCCGAGCATTTCGAGCAGCCGGCCGAGCAACAAGCGTGCCCCGGCATGATTGCCGTCGAGGCGGATTGTTTGATTTGCCTGTCGTTGCGCGTCATCGTAGCGACCGGAGATCACATGGAGCTGCGCGAGCAGGAACGATCGGCGGGCGGATTCTTTGGCGTCGAGCGATTCGAGCAGCTTGCCTGCTTCGTCGTTTCGCCCGATGCGCATTTTGGCTTCCGCGAGGCCAATAGTAGCGGCCACCTGCGTTTTGAGTTCTTGGGCAAGCGCTTCAAAGGCTTGAATGGCTTCTTTGTAAGCGCCGGTCATCACCATTTCGCGCGCTTCGGCGAGGGAAACGGGCTTGCGTGGAGCAAGTTCCGGCTCTGCCGCCTTTGAGACAAGGTGAAACGGTGACACCGCCACGAAGGTGGAAAGGAGGAGGGTAAACGACGGCCTCATAATGTGATCTTATCGGCTAATTCCGGTGCGGCGAACCGAGTAGGTGGCCGTTCGCGGAGAGCGGTGCCAGACGAGGCTGCAATCAATTTGTGCCGAGGAGCTGCTCGATGCGTTCCATGAGGCGTTCCATGCGGAAGGGTTTGTTGATGTAGCCGTCCACACCAAGGCTTTCGGCCCAGACCTGGTGGCGCTTGCCGGCGTTTCCGGTGATCATGATGACGAAAGGCCGCTGGCCCTTTTTCTTGTTGGCGCCCTTGAGCTTTTCGAGCACCAGAAAACCGCTCCGCTTGGGCAGCATGGCGTCGAGCACGACGAGGTCCGGGTTGAAGGAGGCGGCGACTTCGACGGCCTGATTGCCGTCCACGGCAGTCTCAATGGTCGCCCCAGTGCCGTCGAGGATGGTTTGCAAGGCCGTGATCATATCGGGATCGTCATCGACCAGAAGAATACTCTTGCCCGACAAAGCGGTTGTAACCATGTCCTGTTCCTTCGTTGCGAATGATGCTTCCATAGATTTCACCCCTCTGGGCGAGTATAGGAGCATTACGGAGGTTGATCAAGCAATTCACCCGGCCGTAAGGGCTGTCTCTTGATGTGCTCCCGACCAATCTATATACATGATAGGTGTACCAGGGATGGACCAAGTGAAGAAATGGATCATTTCGCAGCCTTTTCAGGCTTGTAACGCGCTGGCCGAGAAGTGGCGCGTGCCGCGGATTGTGGCCCAGTTGCTCCTTAATCGCGGGCTTACGCCGGCGCACGCCGCCGAAGATTTTCTTACCCCGCAGTTGGCCGACCTCTATCAGCCCGAACTGCTCCACGATGCGACGGTCGCGGCCGAAGCGATCGCTTGCGCCATCAACGTCCAGAAAAAAATCGTGCTGTACGGCGATTACGATGTCGATGGCACGACGGGAATCGCGATTTTGTGGCATGCGATCAAGCTGGCTGGGGGGGATGTCGCGTTCTACGTGCCGCATCGGATCGAAGAAGGGTACGGGCTGAATACTGCGGCGGCGCTGAAACTGGCCGACGAAGGCGCGGGGCTGATTGTTTCGGTGGACTGTGGGGTGACAGCCGTGGAGGCCGCCGACGTTCTGCGGGGTCGCGGCGTCGATCTGATCATTACCGATCACCACACTCCTGGCGCCAAGTTGCCCGACGTGGTAGCCGTCGTCCATCCGGCGATCGGCGGGAGCTATCCGAATCCGTATTTGAGTGGTGCGGGGGTCGCGTTCAAGGTGGGGTGGGCGCTGGCGCAGCGAGTGTGTGGGTCGCAGAAAGTTTCGCCGCCTTTTCGGGAATTGTTGAAAGAGCTGTTGCCGTTGGCGGCGCTGGGCACGATCGCCGATGTGGTTTCGCTTACGGGCGAGAATCGCATTATTGCCAGGCATGGGTTGCAGCTCCTGCCGCAAAGTCGGATCGCCGGGATTCAGGCGCTGATCGAGTCGTCGGGCCTGAAGGACGCGAAGATTGATTGTTATGACGTGGGTTTCAAACTTGCTCCTCGGATCAACGCGGCCGGGCGGATGGGGCACGCACGTCTCGCCGTGGAATTGTTCACTCGTGCGGATGCCTCGCGGAGTCGGGAGATCACGCTGTATCTGGAGGAGCACAATCGGTCGCGGCAGGCCGTCGAGCGGCAAATCGCCAAACAGGCTTTTGAAATCATCGAACGAGAGAATCTTGGGAGTGATGCGCGGCGGGCGATTGTGTTGGCGGCGGAAGGGTGGCATGCCGGAGTGATTGGGATTGTGGCCTCGAAGGTGGTGGCGCGATACCACCGGCCGGCGATCGTCATCGCGCTGGCCAACGGCGAGGGGCAGGGGAGCGGGCGTGGAGTGGCGAATTTCGATTTGACGTCGGCGCTGGCTGACTGTGCGGGACATTTGATCACGCATGGAGGGCATGCGGCTGCGGCGGGGCTGCGGATTGAGACCGGCAAGGTGGGTGCGTTTACGGAGGCGTTTGTGGCTATTGCGAACAATCGGCTTACGGGCGACGACCTTGTGCCGAAACTGCGGGTGGAGGGGGAAGTGCGGCTTACGGAAATGACTTTGCCGACGGCGCAGGCGATTGCGGGGTTGGGGCCATTCGGAAATGGGAACCCCAGACCGCTGCTGGCGACGGACTGGGTGGAGCTTGCGGCCGAGCCGCGCTGCGTGGGGGCCAGCGGCGACCACTTGCAGGCGAGCTTCCGGCAGGACGGGGTGCACATGAAGGGAATCGGGTTCCGGCTGGGTGAGCACCTTGAAGACCTGAAACAACATCGCCGGTGTCGGCTGGCGTTTGAGCCGATCATCAACGAGTTCAATGGCCGGCGGAGCGTGGAGATGCAGATTGCGGATTTGCAGTTCGCTGAATCAACAAGGCAATAAGGCAGCAAGGCAACCAGGCAACAAGTAGATGTGGTGAAGTGGTGACATGGCGATGTGGTGATGTCACAACCTCCTCGTTGAAGCGAGACTTGCAGATCGCTTTGTTCTGGCAGTTTTTGTTTTCCTGATTCTCTACGTCGCTCCGGTGGCTAACTTCTTGTGGGCAAAGACCCTTACAGACGCGACCTCCTATGTAGTCAACCGGCATCGAACTGCGGTTCGCCCGTCGGGCACCTAGCGAAATCCGT
>JBKJYI010000005.1:0-9839 GCA_046715855.1 Phycisphaerae bacterium | reverse complement strand
ACCGGCCAGACCCTGCTTTCCGGCATGGGCGAGCTGCACCTCGAGGTGGCCGTCAACCGCCTGCGCAACGACATGAACGTCGATGTGTCGGTGGGCAAGCCGCGGGTGTCTTATCGCGAGACAGTCGGCGGTCGCGGCGAGGGAGTCGGCCATTTCAATCGGCAAATCGGAGGGAAGAACCACACCGCGTCGGTGACATTGCGCCTCGAGCCTCGCCAGCAGGTCGCGAACACGCCGAATTTTCAAGTGATCAACGCGCTGCCTGCGGAGACGTTGCTCAAGGAGTTTTCGAAGGCGGCGGAACTCGGAATCATCGAAGCCGCGCAAAGCGGGATACTGGGTGGCTACCCGGTCATCGACTGGAAGGCCACGATCATCGGGGCGGTGCAGCACGAGACGGAGAGTTCGGAAGTGGCCTTCGAAAATGCCGCGAGGCTGGCTTTCTATGAAGCGATGAAAGCGGGGGGGCCGCTACTCCTTCAACCGATCATGGCCGTCGAAGTGGTGACGCCGGACGAATACTTCGGTGCGATCATGGGCGATTTGAATGCACGCAAGGCGGAGGTGCGGGATACGAGCATGCGCGGGATCAATCGCATCATTGACGCCGATGTGCCGCTATCGCAGATGTTCGGCTACGTCACCAAGCTGCGCAGCCTCTCCCAAGGCCGGGCGACCGCCAGCATGGCGCCGTCGCACTATGCTCCCGTCCCCGCCGCCGAGACCAAGCTATTAGTCGGCTGACACATCGCGCAAGCGGGCGCTTCGCGCATCAACAGGCTGGAAAGTCTAATACGGGATCAGCACCGCCGCTGCGACGCAGGTGGTCCAGAGGCCGTTCTTGTCGCCTTCGACGGTTTGGACGACGGCCTTGGTGCGGACGACCAGGCCGTGGGCCTTGTAGATATTCTTGCGTTCGTTGTAAGCCGAGTTGGGGTCGAGGTCGATTCCCTGGGTGGTGGCGAGCATGGTGGCGGCCATGTCTTCGACGTAGTCACTGGTGGCCTTCTGGGTCATGCCGTAGCCGTGGTGCTCGGAGATGTAGCCGTGCTGGTTTTTGTCGGAGGGGAGAGCCAGGCCGATGCCGGCGCAGGCGAGGCGACTGGGTTCATTGGTGCGGGCTTCGGCGAGGACGCAAAATACGATCTGGCCGGGGACGAGCAGCTTGAGGCCCTTTTCGCGGGGGACGATTTTGCACTGGGGTGGGAAGATGCTGCTGACGCGCACGAGGTTGAAGCCGGCGATTCCGGCGTCGCGCAAGGCCTCCTCAAATGATTGCAGATTGTTGGGGTGCTTGCCATCGCCCTTGGTGAAGAACATCTGCTTGGGTACGAAACTATCGTGCAACTCTGATTCTCCCGTAAGTATTGCCAGTCGAGTGTTGTGACCGCCGCTGGTCGAATTGTATCGAGCGGGCGATGGCACACAACCGGCGCAAGCATCAGGTCCGACCGGTCGCTAAAGATCCCGCTTGGGATTTTGTCGCCGCCAGCCCTTATACATGCGCCTCGGCGACTTCCTTCTTGTGGGCATCGACGATCTGCTGCTGCAAGTTGCTGGGCACGGGTTCGTAGTGAGAGAATTCCATGGAGAAGCTGCCCTGGCCTCCGGTGATGCTGGAAAGCCGCGAGTTGTAGTCGGCGAGCTCGGCGAGAGGGACGACAGCGTCGATGATGGCGAGTCCGCCGGGGAGGACTTCCTGGCCTTGGGGCCGGCCTCGTCGGGATGCAAGGTCGCCGGTGATATCACCGACGTTGTCAGCGGGGACGACGACGTGCACGTGGACGATGGGTTCGAGAAGCACGGGCTTGGCTTTCATGAACCCTTCTTTAAACGCCCCGCGGCCGGCGATCTGGAAGGCGATGTCCTTGCTATCGACGGGGTGGGTTTTTCCATCGGTGAGTTCGACTTTGACATCAACAATCGGGTACCCGGCGAGCACTCCTTCGGCCATTTGCGCACGCACGCCCTTATCGACGCTGGGGCGATAGGCCTGGTCGATGGCGCCGCCGAAAATCTTGTCCACAAATTCGTAGCCCGCGCCGCGATCGTTGGGTACGACGTTGATCACGACCTTGCCGTACTGGCCCGACCCGCCGCTTTGCTTTTTGTGGGTGTATTCGATGTCGGTGGCCTTGCCGACGATGGTTTCGCGGTAGGGGATGCGGGGCGGCTTGGTATCAACGTCGAGCTTCTGGTGCTTGTGCATGCGATGGAGATAGCTGCGAAGCTGGGTCTCGCCCATGCCCCGGATGATGAGCTCGCCGCCGGTGCCGCGCTCGTAGAGGAAGCAGGGGTCTTCATCCATGAAGCGGCGAAGGGCCTGCGAGATTTTGTCTTCGTCGCCGCGCGACTTGGACATGACCGCGAGCGAGAACATGGGCTGAGGAAATTTGGGCATTTCGATTGCGCCGATTTTGTCGGTGCACAGCGTTTCGCCAATGTGGAAGTCGAGCTTTGCCAGGGCGATGATATCGCCTGCGCTTGCGGCTTCGATTTCTTTATGATCCGCGCCGAGCATGCGCAGCACGTGGCCCGGCCGCGTCCCTTTAGGATCCTTGAGACTCTTGACGGTCATGTCGGGGGTGAGGCGTCCGGTGTGTACGCGCACGGAAAGATACTTGATGTGGCTCTTAGGATCCGTGGTGATTTTGAACACGTGACCGATGAAGGGGCCTTCTTTTTTCGGTTCGATGGGGGTTTTCTTTTCGCCCTCGATCAAGTTGCGCCGCATGCCGGTGAGCGGCGACGGCGCGAAGGAGCTGAGCGCCTCCAAAATCTGGATCACGCCTACGTCACCAAGCGAATTTGCGAAAAAGACCGGGACGCAGGCTCCGTGGGCGATGGCCTTGGCCGCGATTTTTTCGACGTCGTCTTTGGAGACTTCGCCGCTAAGGTACTTCTCCATCATGGTTTCGTCGTCGCCGACCAGCGATTCGATCAACGCTGTGTGCGATGCTCCGACATCCTCCATGTCCACGTCGCCGGATTCATTTACGAAACAATCGACGACGGCCTTGCCACCCTGCGTGGGAAGATTGATGGGCACGCACTGCATGCCGAAGCTTTCTTTTACCTGATTGAACAGCTCAGGCAGATCGACGTTCGGGGCGTCGATGTGATTGATGACGATCCATACGGCCAGGCCCAATTCGCGGGCTCGCTCATACATACGGCGGGTGTTGACTTGAATGCCGGCGTGGGCGGAGATGACCAAGATGGCTGTTTCGACGGCGGAAAGGGCGGCAATAGCGGGGCCGGTAAAGGCCATGGTGCCGGGTGTATCCACGAAATTGACGTGCAACCCCTTGTAATGGAAGTAGCCCACGGCGGAATCGAGCGAGGAACGTTTTTCCTTGGATTCCTCGGTGTAGTCCAGAATGGATGAATGGTCCTGAACTTTGCCCAATCGCGTGGTTGCACCGGCCTTAAAAAGCAGTGCCTCGGCCAGTGATGTTTTGCCGGAGCCTCCATGTCCGACGAGAGCGATGTTGCGGATTTGAGCAAGTTCCGGGATTGGCATTATCAACTCCTGTGCTTGGCGGTGTGAGTCCGCCCGACCAAAGTCTTGCTTGTTACGATGCGGGCGGCGGCGCCACGGATAGGCCTTAAACTCGCCCGAGAACCGCATACTAGCAATTTCGCCGGGAACCTGCCAAGGGCGACGTCCATGTCCCCGTTGTTGGTGACTGGTATGGTCTGAAGGTTATGGGTGGCATGGTCAAGCGAAGCGCCGCCATGCTCTTGCGATTCATGCCGGCGCCCGATGAGGCTGGGCTTGGGCATGGCACCCACTTTCCAAGCGGCATGGCACTCACTCCTGCAATTCATACAGCTCTGCATTGTTGGAGATCGGTACTGCGGATCAGCCCAGGCGATTCGTTGTGGACCTATCGTTCAGGCGTGTAGCCGATTGAAATGGACGCTACAATGTGAGGACTGGCGGGACCATGATCCTCGCCGTGCCGGAGGAGTGTCCGAGTGGCTGAAGGAGACGGTCTTGAAAACCGTTTGGCTCGTAAGGGTCACGGGGGTTCGAATCCCTCCTCCTCCGTTTTTTGTCAGTAATGAGGCGCGGGAGCTGTCGATGGATAATTCGACCGGACAGTGGAGCTCGCTTCTGTTCGTTAGACCGAGTCAGGCGGTCGCACGCAACGAGAATCGAGGAAAAAATCGTCCCGTCCGCAGCATGTAGTTTTCGTATTGAGATCCGAACCGATCGATGAGCTTTTGCTCTTCGATTTTCGTACGGGCGATGATAAGAACGACGGTACATAGACCTGTGAAAGCCAGAAACCAGTTGGCCGTCACGACTGCGTTGGAAGCCAGGCCGAGGGCGAATGCGGCGTAAAACGGGTGGCGGACCCAGCGATAAGGGCCCGAGGTAACCAGGGAGTGGCGGGCGCGAGTGACGACCGTGTCGGTCAGGTTGGTGCCCAAGGAAAACAGCACATAGAACAACAATATGGCGGCGGTGGCCGCTCCCAGCACACCCATCCAACGAAGCCAGATCGGCAAACTTACCGCGGACCAGGACATCAGCCGGGGGTCGATGACGTAGAACAGCAAGGCCAGGAATGCTGCGGCGGCGAAGGGTCGCAAGGTTAGTAAGATGAACGAACCTTCGCAACGACGGTTGAGTTTGTCGCCTCCCTCTCGGGCTCGAATACGGTGGTAGCGAAGCACCGGCACCACGATGAGCATGCCCACGAACAGGATGATGCGAAAAGCTTGTTCATCACTACCCATAGGCACTCCAAGGCCACTGGAACACAGGAAGATACTCCTACGGTAACTTCGCTGCAAAACCACTGGATACTCTTCCGGCGGCACTTGCAGCACGATCAAACCGATTGTCTCACGCTCTGTCAAATCTCTCTGGTGAGTGGAACGCGACGCAAAGTTCGCTACCATGTTGCTCGACTTAACGGAGTAAATGCGATGAGCCTAGTTCATTGGAATCGGCGGGACTTCTTGCATGCGGCTGCGGGTAGTACCGGAGCGCTCTTATTTGGTGGTTGCGCAGAGGCGGCTTGTGCTTTGTCCGATCCGCCCGCAGGCGTCGCGGGCCCGGTGCCCAAGGACGCTTGGGCGTCGCTGGCACAACTCGCCCTTTCGCGGGTCAAGCGTGGCGGATGCGAATACGGCGATATCCGTTTGATCGAGACGCGCAATCAGTCGGTTCGCGCCGAAGACGGACGTATTGCGAACATCGGCGATCGATACGATAGCGGGTACGGCATTCGCGCGCTTTATCAAGGAGCGTGGGGTTTTGCGGCGAGCGCCGACTTTTCCAATGCAGAGATCGAGCGGACCGCTCAGCGCGCCGTGGAGATCGCACGGGCCAGCCACACGCTGATGAAGACGCCGGTAAAGCTGGCTGATGAGCCGGTGCACCGCGACAAAGTGAAGACGGCTTTTGAAGTCGATCCGTTCACCATTTCGTTCGAGGACAAATGCGCGCTGCTGCTGAGCGTCAGCGAAGTGCTGCACAAGGAAAAGGGGATCATTCGTTCCAACGGATCGATCTGGACGCAGCGCGATATCAAGCATTTCGCATCGACCGAAGGATCGACAATCGATTTCGATCTGCTGGCCGTCGGCGCGGGTTTCGGTGCGACCGCCAAGACCGGCGATGATTTTCAATCGCGAGAGTATTCGCTCCCGTACCGCCGCGCCGGGTACGAGCACATCACCGCCGGAAAGCTGCTGGACAACGCGCCGCGCGTGGCCGCCCAAGCGATCGAAAAGGTAAATGCAAAGGCCCCGACTCCAGGCAAGTTCGATCTCGTCCTCGACTCGGGCCACCTCTCCCTGACGATTCATGAAAGTTGCGGCCACCCCACGGAACTCGATCGCGCGCTCGGATACGAGGCGAACTACGCCGGCACGAGCTTCCTGACGCCGGAGAAACTCGGCAACTTCCAGTACGGCAGCAAGCACGTCAACCTTATGGCCGACAACACGCTCGCCGGCGGCATGGCCAGCACCGGATACGACGACGATGGCGTGGCCGGACAGCGCTGGCCGATTATCGAAGAAGGCGTTTTTCGCGGTTACTCAAACAATCGCGAGGTCGCGCCGCAAATTGGCGAGAAGCGTTCGCGCGGTTCGTGCCGGGCGGATAGCTGGAGTTCGGTGCCCATCGTGCGCATCGCGAATATCGGGCTTGAGCCGGGCAGCGAAACGCTCGATTCGCTGATTGGCGGCGTGAAGGACGGCATTTATATCGAAGGCCGCGGCAGCTTCAGCATCGATCAGAAGCGTTATAACTTTCAGTTCGGCGGCGATTGCTTCTGGGAGATCAAAGACGGCAAGCGCGGAGCTATGCTCAAGAACGTGATCTACAACGGCATCACGCCGGAGTTCTGGAATAGCTGCGACGGCATCGCCGACCGCACGCTCCGGCAGGAGCACGGGTTTATCACCTGCGGCAAAGGCCAGCCCGGCCAGAGCGGGTGGATGACCCACGCGGCCAGCCCGGCCCGCTTTCGGCAAATCAATGTGATCAACCCGAAGGCCTAGCAACTCGGGAGTTTTAGCCGGTAGATTCAGCTTGGCTTGAGGAGCAGCACGCCCTCAGATTGGGAGTGTCGCCACTTGTTATAACAGCCACCGGTCGGATTCGAACCGACGACCTGCGGTTTACAAAACCGTGGATCGGAAAACGTAACCGCATCCGATCACGCTAGTTATGAATTCCTCTTCAAGCAAATTGTGGATGCCTTGTGGGAGCAGGGCAGGAGCAACGAATTCTTAGTGCTTGCCCGTGCGTGGGGATCGTTACCTGTGCATGTAAGACAAGCTGTTCTAATACTAATTGAGTCCGTGTCTCATGGAGGAGATTTCCCACGGAACGAAAGTTGATTTGATCCTCTAGTCTAAGGGGGGGTGGGGAAGAGCTTTCTCTGATCAACTTGAGCAATAAACTTCGGGAATTTCACCAATAAAAATCGGGCTTTCAAAGAGGATGACACCCTTGGACAATCGGTGTCTCCTGGCGCTAGTGATTGCAGGTTGTCCCGTCTAGTCCAACAAAGAAAAACTCAAAGGGGGGTCGATTTGCTGCTGTCGTCGATTCTGGGGACAACTTCATTCATTGTGTAGTGGACGAACTGCTTGCCAAGTTCCGTCAACGCGTAAGGCTTTGTGTCCTCAAAGGCCGACTCCATCGTGGACGGTAACGACCCCTTACGCCGGGTGGCTCTCTTGCGGAGAAACTGCCCATACTGATTTGTGTCCCGTTCCTGTCGGATTACCCCGCCTGTGCTTAGGTCGCGTATCAATAATCGAAAAAGGTCCGCCTCGGCAGAATCTTCGCGGGGCAACTCCCCGTGAACCGAGTCCCAAATCTCAAAACGGGTGCAGCCTGGATTCTTGAAGATGTGCCGAATGACAGCAAAATGCGCCTCGTGGTAGAGATCGAGCCAGTCAATAAAGAGACGTACTACATCATCTGAGCAAATCCGGCTGCCTGCTGCATTTGAGACCACGTTCCCTACGTATTTTCGCTTCTCATCTGTTTCAGCTTCATCCCAAGTCCGAAAGGCTCGACGAACCAAGCCAAGATATTCTTCGCTCTGAATCCTTTCGTTGATCTCATCGCCCAGGCTTTCAAAGCGGCGAAAAATCTCTTCGAGCGCTCGGAGCAGTCTGCTGATTTTACGGGCATGTTCTTCTAGCCAACGAGTCTGGAGATTGTCCGTATGAAAAGCCCCTTCTTCTGTCTTGTAGCTGACGGCAGCGCTTATGAAACCGCCAACCCACGGGATGCTTCCCAATGCCGCTAATACGAATTTCTCAATGAGTCGCCTTCTGTTCGATGGTTCTGCCTTGGCAACCTCCGCACGCAGAAACTCTAGCGCACGCTGTTCAAACTCCAGAATTTTTTCGTTTTCCGCCATCAGCAAATCATTTTCGAAGGTCAAAGGCAATTGAGGAAAATTGGTTAAGTGCGGCCTGGAGGTCCTCGACGATTTCCTCCGCGATTACGTCGGGATCGGGCAGGCTGTCGGAGTCCTCAAGGCTCTCGTCCTTCAGCCAAAAAACGTCCAGGCTCACCTTATCACGTTTGATAATTTCATCGTAGCCGAATGATCGCCAACGACCTTCGGCATTTTTCTTCTCGTCCCATGTCGCCTTGCGCTTATGCCGGTTGTCGGGGCGGAAACACTCAACGAATTCGTCGAGGTCCTTTCGTTGCAGCGGGTTTGTCTTAAGCGTGAAGTGCATGTTGGTCCGAAGGTCGTACACCCAAAGCGTCTTGGTCCAGGGCTTCTCGCTGGCGGGCTTTCGATCGAAGAACAGAATGTTAGCCTTCACACCCTGAGCGTAGAACACACCGGTCGGCAGCCGCAGCAATGTATGAACGTCGCATTCGTGGAGGAGCTTGCGCCGTATCCGCTCCCCAGCGCCGCCCTCGAACAATACGTTGTCGGGTACGACGATCGCCGCCCGCCCGTTCATCTCCAAAAGCGTCTTGGCGTGCTGCACAAAGTTCAACTGCTTATTCTTCGTAGAAGTCCAGAAGTCGTCACGGACGATCACATCGTCCTGCTTCTCCATGTCGCCTTCGTCGTTCACGACCGCTACGCTGCTTTTTTTGCCGAAGGGCGGATTCGTGAGGACCATGCTGAACCGATCGCCTGGATCGGCCTTAAGGCTATCCGTGTCAATGATCGGGCTTTCTTCCGGGTCGATACCATGAAGGTAAAGATTCATGACACAAAGCCGAGCCGTATTGGCGACGATTTCCCAACCCCGAAGTGAATCGTTCTTGAGGTGCTTTTTCTGGTCCGGGTTCAGCTTGTGATGCCGGGAAATATAGGAGTGCGCTGCGAGTAGGAATCCGCCGGTCCCACAGGCCGGGTCACAGATACGATCGTCGGGGCCGGGCTGCATGCAATCAACGACGGCCTGAATAAGCGGGCGCGGCGTAAAGTATTGACCGGCTCCGCTCTTCACGTCTTCGGCGTTCTTCTGCAATAGCCCTTCGTAAGCGTCACCCTTCACGTCAGCATCGAGCGTCATCCAACGCTCGTGGTCGATAAGGTCCACGATGAGCCGCCGCAGCTTGGCCGGGTCCTGAATCTTGTTCTGGGCTTTCCGGAAAATGATTCCGAGCATTCCAGGCTTCTTACCGAGTTGTTCCAACGTGTGCCGGTAATGGACTTCGAGTTCATCGCCGTCCTTGCTCAGCAAAATCGGCCACGAATACTCTTTCGGAATGCTACCCTTCTGGTTGAAAGGCGGCTTGGTCCGCTCATCTGCCATTTTAAGAAATAGCAAGTACGTCAATTGCTCGACGTAATCGCCGTAACTCATGCCGTCGTCGCGCAGAACGTTGCAGTAGTTCCAGAGCTTGTGAACGATTTGCTGTGAGTGGTTCGTCAAACTTTTTTCCCTTCCCGCTCGGATTGGAGCCAAACAAGTCGATGACCCTTGCCCCGCTTTAGCGTTCGTTCCTTACCAATAAGTCCATCAACCCGAACGTAGCCTTGCCTCGCCCATTGCCCGACCCACTCTTTCAAGTCAACTTCCCAAACAAGTGAGTCCATCAACGCTGAGTCCCAAGCGTCGTCGTAGGGGAGTGGCGACTGAGCGCGCAGTAAATTCAGTACGCGCTCTTGCGAACGACGGGTGTAGTGCTGGCGAAGGGATTCATAGTGTGTCGGATCATAAAGCGCATCGCTTTCAAACAGTTCGTTTTGTTGGGTCGTTTGTTGGCGTTTTCGCTGCCGGGCGACTGCCCGCGCGGATTCCATCACCGGCATTGCTTTTTGTTCTGCATCCTTAAAAACTTCGACGCCTTTCGGATGTCTCGTGGCATATATCAAGTG
>JBKJYI010000004.1:0-14223 GCA_046715855.1 Phycisphaerae bacterium | reverse complement strand
CCTGTGCATCGGCGGCGGTGAAGCGACTGCCGTCGCGCTGGAGCGATGCTAAGATAGAGTCATTGTAAGCGAAGCGAAGAATCTCCGGGCAGTAAGATCCTTCGCTTCGCTCAGGACGACGAAAGTCGGCGATACCTCAACGGAGAAACATGGATCAATATTCAGGCAACACCTTCGGCTCAGGGGCCGATCCCTTCACGAAGTTCTGGTCGGACTGCGTTTCGAATATGACCGGAGCGGGATTTGCGCCCAATCCGCCGCAAGTTTCCGACGACGCCATGAAGCAAATGCGTCGCGCGTTTTTCGATGCGTGGGCCCACCACTGCGACGAATTTATGCGGTCGCCGGCGTTTCTCGACGGCATGAAGAAGTCGATGGATGGCGCTCTTGCGTTTCGTGAGCAGCTCAACGAATTCATGACCAGGGCCCTGCACGAGGCACAGGCTCCGGCACGCAGCGACACGGACTCCATCATGCTGGTATTGCGCAGCCTGGAAGAACGAGTTCTCGATCGACTTGACCGCCTCGAAGAAAAAGTCGCTTCGCTCGATGAGTCCGCCGCGGATTCAACGCGTTCGACGTCCGCCCGAAAGCCAAGCCAAGCCAAACCTCAGCCAGCCGCGACCAGGAAAAAAGGAAATTAACATGCATACGAGCTGGCCTTCCTTCTCGCCGTGGATGATGTCGCCTGCACAGGCACAGACCATGTGGCAGGATTTCACGCGCAAGATGGTTCACCTTCCCAAGGCGATGGAAGTCGCCAAGAAGGTTCGCGTCGGCGCAACGCCGGCCGAACCGGTCTACCGGGTGGATAAGCTTCGCCTGCTCAACTACGTGACGGACTACGAGCGGAAATACGAGACGCCGCTGCTGGTCGTCTTTGCCCTTATCAATCGGCCTTACATCCTGGACTTGCGGCCTGGCAAGAGCGTCGTCGAGCATTTCGTGCGCGGCGGATTTGACACGTACAACCTCGATTGGGGCATTCCCACCGATGGCGATCGCTTCCTGGGGATGGAGGACTATGTTGAACGCTATCTCAGGCAGGCCATCGAGCACCTGTTGGATCGAACGGGTTCGGATCAGGTCAACATTCTGGGCTATTGCATGGGCGGCTCGATGTCGGCCATGTACACGGCGTTGCACCCGGAGAAAGTCAAGAACCTCATTTTGCTGGCTGCCCCGGTGGATTGGTCGCGCAGCGATCATTTGCTGGCCAAATGGCTGGGCCCCGAAGTCTTCGACGTGGACAAACTGATTGCCGTTTATGGCAACGCTCCGGCTGAATTGCTGCAGAATTCCTTCCTGCTGCTCAAACCGGTATCCACGATGGTGGAAAAATATTTTACGCTCTATGAGCACCTCGAAGACGAAAAATGGCTCGAGGATTTCTTCGCCATGGAGACCTGGCTCAACGACAATATCCCCGTGGCCGGCGAGATGTTCCGGCAGTTCGTCAAGGACTGCATGCAGCAAAATAAGCTCATCAAGGGACAGCTTCGGATCGGCGGCCGAAAGGTTGATTTGCGAAATATCACCTGCCCCATTCTAAATTTGATGGCCCAGGAGGATCACCTCGTGCCCCCCTATCAGAGCCAGCCCTTTAATGATGCGGTGGGGTCGAAAGACCGTTCGAGCATCAATTTTTCCGCTGGACATATCGGATTGGCGGTGGGTTCGCGGGCCAATCGCGAGCTCTGGCCGAAAGTTTGCGATTGGCTTGGCGAGCGTTCCGAGCCTATGAAGGGGTAGGAAAACGCAGTGGCGAGGCAGTTTAAGGCAACCGCCGAAAATTGCTTTCTGGGGGCCATTAGGGAAGTGCGAAGGGAAAGTAGATCGCCGAGGTGGGACTAAATTTATGGAACTAAAAGGCAAGGTCGCGGTGATTACGGGCGGCGCCAGTGGAATTGGAAGCGCCACCTGTCTGGAGCTCGCCTCCGAACAAGTCAAGGCGATCGCCGTCGTGGATTTCAGCGACAACATCGATACTTTCTGCGAAGAATCCAATAGCCGCCTTGGGTGCGAGGTTCTCATCCCCTTTCGCGGCGACGTCGTAGACAGTAATTTCCGCGAGCGCGTCTTCGGCGAAATGGAGCAGAAGTTTGGGCCGGTGAGTCTCTGCGTTCCGGCGGCAGGCATCACGCGGGACCGGCTTGCAGTCAAAGTGCATAACACCAACGGGTCGTCGCTCGCGAACATCTACAGTGAAACGGATTTTCGCCGCGTGCTGGATGTCGACCTGGTCGCGCCGATTTACTGGGCCATGCGAACGGTTGGATCCGTTGCGGTTGACCGTTCCAAGAAGAAGCTGAAGGAATGGCACCCGGACGAAAAAATGCAGGGGGCTATCGTCCTGATTGGCTCGGTTTCCTCAAGCGGAAATCGGGGACAAATCTCGTACGCCACGGCCAAGGCCGGACTCGAAGGGGCCCAGGCCACGCTGTCCAAGGAAGCAATTTACTACGGAGTCCGTTGTGCCATCATCCACCCGGGTTTCACCGACACGCCTATGGTGCGGGCGATGGGCGAGGACCTCATCCGCGACCGCGTTTTGCCCAACACCCAGCTACGCCGCCTGATCCGTCCGGACGAAATCGCCGAGGCCATCGTATTCATGCTACGTAATTCAGCCGTGAGCGGCAGCCTCTGGGCCGACGCTGGCTGGCATCCGCAGGCGTAGCATATGCTTTCAAATGAACAGACGGGCCGCTATCATAATGCAACTATGGTGTTTCGAGGATATATCAAAGATGGAAAGGTGGAGCTGGATCAACTCCTACCCGTACCCAATGGGGTCGAAGTGCAGGTGATGGTTGGCCCCTTCAGCGAGACGGATGATTCAGTCGAGTACACATCACTCTTCGATCGATTAAAGGACTTTGTCGGTTGCGTTGACGATTTGCCAGCCGATGCCTCTTTAAATGTCGATCATTACCTTTACGGTCACCCTAAACGATGAAGGGTGTCTTTGCCGACACGTCGTATTTCGTGGCGCTCTTGAATTCGCGCGACTCGGCACATGAACATGCCACGAGTTTTGCTCGAACATTTACGGGCAAACTTGTTACCACCGACTTCGTACTGATCGAATTAGCGAATTACTTGTCCAGTTCGAATCGTCGCATGGAGTTTTATGCTCTTGTGGCCCAGCTCGGTGGGCGCCCAGGCGTAGAGATTGTCCCGTGCTCGCGAGACCTGTTCGACCAGGCGACGAGCCGGTACTCCAAGCATCATGATAAGTCTTGGTCTCTGACGGATATTACTTCGTTCATCATCATGCAGGCCAAAGGATTGACGGAAGCGCTAACCACGGACCATCATTTTCGGTAAGCCGGATTTTTTGTCGCGTTCGAGCAATAGGTCCCTGCGTTGTCATCCATACTCGTTTAACAGTACAATACCATCATTACAATTCGCTGATGGAGGACATTCAAATGGATCTTCTTGGAAAAGTCAGCCTGGTGTCGGGTTCGTCGCGGGGAATCGGGCGTGCCATCGCGATGGCCCTGGCCGGGGACGGCAGCGATGTCATCATTAATTACAACTCGAACTCCGCGGCGGCCGACGAAGTAGTGACCGCGATTCGAAAGCTCGGACGGCGGGCAATGGCCATTCAGGCGGATATCACCGACCGCGACCAGGTCATCGGCATGATCGAAAAGGCGCAGGACGCCTTCGGCATTATTCAAATTCTAGTGAACAACGCTGGAATCACGCGGGACCGATCGTTTCTGAAGCTAAGTCCTGAGCAATGGCGCGAAGTCATCGTCACCAATCTCGATGGCGCGTTTAACCTGACCGGCCGCCTGCTGCCCAACATGATCGAGTCGAAGTGGGGCCGAGTCATCAATATCACTTCGATCGTGGGCCAGATCGGCAACTTTGGGCAGTCGAACTATGCAGTGGCCAAGGGCGGGCTGATGGCCTTCACCAAGACCCTCGCTCGCGAAGTCGCATTGAAGGGAGTGACGGTCAACGCGGTTTCTCCCGGATTTATCGAGACTGATATGACGGCCGCTGTTCCGCCTGCGGTTCTGGAACAAGTCAAATCGATGACGCCGATCGGTCGGCTGGGAAAGCCCGAGGAGGTGGCCGCGGCGGTGCAATTTCTCGCTAGTCCTCGCGCGGGCTTCATCACCGGGACGATCATCAACGACAACGGCGGGATGTACATGTAGCCCGCTCCATAGCCGTCGCCATCCGGCAGAGCGAAGGATCGCGATCGTTTTTAGTGTAGATCCCTTCGCTTCGCTCAGAATGACACACCCCGCAAGCTTTTGCGTTATACGCCAAATTAAACAATGGTCTTCGCAGGCGGACGACTGATCGTCCATTGCAAGATTTTCCATGGGGTCGCTTCTTGAATTCCGGCGCGGGAGGCGAGCTGATGGAGGATCGGCAGCATCGCAGTGTGCACGAACAGGGCGTAGAACATGGAGTAGCGAATTTCGAAATAACGCATGATGCCGTCCATGACTGCGATGGAGATGCCCCACGCAATCCGGGCTCTGCGAGTGGGCGGCGAGGACTTGGGGTCGGGCATCATGGAAAAGGTGAAGAGGGCAAACTCGGCGCCGGTCATCGGACCCAGTACGAAAACTAGGCCGCCCTGCCCCAACGCCATGCGCACCAGCCCCATGAACACGTAGCCCCCCAGCCATGCGAGCGCAAGATCAAGGCGGTTGACGCGATACATCATCATCATCCCCAGCGCGAGAATGAGCAGGGCGATGCGGTGATCGGCCCCCCACTGCGAGCCAGGTGCTACACTCGCAATTCCGTGGCACAGCACAAGCGTCATGACGATGCCGAAATTCGATGGGTTGAAGAAGTGGCGCTTGCTGTCACGTAGGAGGTATTTGGAAAGAATGCCCCAGGTCGCCGCAACCACGAAAATCCGCCAGTCGTTGCTCTCCAGAAGTAAGGCGATGCTCAATCCCGTGATGTACGCACTCAACGGCAGTGCGACCTGCCGAAAGAGGATGATGCCGAGCACCAAGTCCAATGCGCAGGCGGTGCCAATGGCGGCAACAAGGTCGCGAAGATCGCGGTTGAAGTAGTACGCAGTCTGGCCCAACACGGTCCAAAGCGTCAGCGCCGTCGCGAGCATGACGCGCGGATCTTTGAAGCTTGGAGCGACGAATGTCAAGCGGCGCGGCGTAGTCATCAGTTCCACATCATCGCTAAGTCGGTCATGGGGTGGTCAAGCTCCATTCTCGCGCGATCGAGTTCCGCTTCCAGGCGGTCAAGGATTTCGTCGTCACGCCAAGCGTAGCGGCGGCGCACGGATTGCTGGATGTCGTCCTCATGGCATAAGTTCTGCGCAATCTGCCACCACGAGCGGGCGACGCTTAAGCGGCCCGCCTTTACGTATGCGTCGCCGAGGGTCAGCGCGAGAATGGATTGTAATCGTTTCGATCCAATGTTGAGCTTGCGACCAATGGCCACGCATTTGGCGATATCGCGGACTGCTGCATCGGGCGGGGTCTTGTTCGTTTCGGGCCAGACCAGCCGTGCGGGGCGATGCAGGTGATTGAGTCCGCGAGCGAACAGTGCGGGGACGTAATATTCGTTGCCGGGCTGTTCAAGAATTTCGGAGAGAATGTCCACGGATTGCACGCTGGAAGGGGCTTTGATCTCTAATGCCGGAAAGAGGAGCATTTCATCGACCCAGGCCAGCGCGAGTTGGAGCTTCGCTTCGCGAGATGGATGCTCGCGTACGAGCTCCTCGAAAAATGCAATCGGCTGTCGGTCCAAATGCGGCGGGAACTTAGGGGTTAATTCTCCGCGTGCCCGCGATTCGTTGAGGAACGCGCGGCGTAACTGAAACACTTCCATTCGATACGCGTTGCTGATTGCGATCGATTCGGGCGACTTTCGAACTCGGGCGCGAATTGCTTCGAGACGCTGCTCAGGATCGTTGAGCACAGTGCGATCGGAATCCATGGCCTGTCTTGCGGCTGCATCCAGTTCGCGCGCAGCGATTAGATCACTTAGCCCCGCGGTGGCCTCCGATACCGTCGAGGGAATTCGAGGCAAATCCAGCAGGCCGACGCGGGACCACGCCAGCGCGGCGGTGACGACGACCAGCGCGCAGGCGACGAACCACACTGCACGTGGAACGCGCGTGCGCTTGATTTCGATCTTATCGTGCGATGCGAGCAAGGTTTATAGACTTTCGAAAACGTGCCCAAGAGTATCGTCGCGGTAAAGTGCCGATGAAAGATGGGTTCGATTGGTATTTTTAATGTTTGCGTCGAGCCCCGTTTCTTCCCCGATCGGCCACGCGCCGACCTCACAACCAATATATCATCACGAGCGCGCGCATTGAACCATCCTTTCGTGATTCATGTAAAGCTGAGCACGAGCAGAGGCCGCGACTTCGGATTGACCCCATTTCGCGGTTCAGTTGATCGACGTGCTTCGAAGTAAACGTAACCGCCGAAGGCGCGAGTTTGATGATGAGACGGTACGAGGGCGCAGCGGGATCCCGGTTAATAGCCATCACGCTATTGATGAATGATAGCCGATAAGCTATAATCATGCATAGATGGATTGTTGAAACCACGCCCGAGTTTGATCGCTGATTCGATTCATTACGAAGAGAATCGAAAAGTGACGATGCGCAGGCCGAAGTCATCGCCAAGGTCGAACTGCTTCGAGTTTTCGGTCCTTCCTTGCACCGGCCTCACGCGGATACGCTCAAGGGCTCGAAGCACGCGAATGAAAGAACTTCGGGCCGCTACTTCGGATGCCGTCCTACGGGTTGCATTTGCGTTCGATCCGAATCGGCCCGCAATCCTACTTTGTGCCGGGAACAAAAGCGGTGTCAGCGAGAAACGGTTTTACAAGCAACTGATTGAGCGAGCGGACCAGTTGTACGATGCGCATCTTGCGACGATCAAGGCTGCGGAGAAAAGGAATAATTGAAAATGGCCAAGTCTTTTGATGAACTTCTCATGCGCACCACGACTGAGGCGACGCATAAAAAAGCGGCGGAGCGAAGTCGCGAGTTGATGGCTGAAATGTTTCTTGTCGAAATGCGCAAGCTAACGGGGAAGAGCCAGCGCGAATTGGCAAAAACACTTGGGATTAAACAACCCAGCCTGTCGAAGCTGGAGAATCAGGACGACATGCAAATCAGCACGCTCGCGCGAATTGTGGAGTCGTTGGGTGGTCAATTGGAGCTCATCGCGGAGTTCCCCACGGGTGCCGTGCGCGTTAAACAATTCGACGCGGTCAAAAGCAGCAGGCGGAAAGCCTCACGCAAATCAACCTAATTCTTTGCGCGCCTTTCGCTGCCACCAGACGGGAATTTTCCAGCCGCATTCGGGGCAGCGGCCTGACGTGTTGCCCGTCAAATCGTAATCGCAGTGCGGGCATTTGTCGTAGTTTCGTTTTGATTGCGTTGAGACGGTAAATCCATGTCGACAGGCACGGCATATACGCCGTAGAGTCAGGCCCTCATAATCAGGATAGTAGCAGATCAGGGCTGCAACGATAAAAACGCCTGCGTGGATGACTATGTCGGCCGCGATGGTGAATGCATTGCGTACGCTCCAACGCGTAATGTCGGTTGAATTGCATTTCGGGCAGTTTATCTTCACGTCGCTATTGTTTTTCTTTGCCCCAGAGTTGGGCGAGTTCGATGAGGACTTTGGCAGAGGTTTCCATTTCTTCGAGGCAGGCGAATTCGAGGGGGGAGTGGAAGTTGTGCATGCCGACGGCCAGGTTGGGGGTGGGCAGGCCCAGCTCGCTGAGGCGCGAGCCGTCGGTGCCGCCGCGAATGGCCTGAAAACGGGGCTCGATGCCGCAGGCCTTGAGGGCTTTGGCGGCGAGGTCGACGCAGCGCGGGTCTTTCAGCAATGCTTCGCGCATGTTGTGGTATTGCTTTTTTACTTCGATGTCGATTTTGGCGCGCGGGTGTTCGGTGGTGATTGTTGTGGCGATCGTACGGAGCATTTCTGCCAGCTTCGCGAGGTCGGGCGTTTCGAAGCTGCGGAGCAGGATTCGAATGGAGGCCTTCTCGACGCCGCCTTCGAGCACGTAGGGGTGCAGAAATGGCTCCCGCTTGGATGTATTCTCCGGCGACAGGGTTTGCCACGGCATGCGCGACAAAAACAATCCGGCCAGCCGAATCGCGTTCACCATCACGCCGGTGGCCAGGCCCGGATGAATATTGCGGCCAGTGATTGTTACTAACGCGAGGTCTGCCGAGAATGTCTCGGTGTCGAGCTCGCCGATGGTCTCGCCATCAAGGGTGTATGCGCAGGTCGCGTTGATTTTTTTGAGGTCGAGCTTGTCCACCCCGCGGCCGACTTCCTCGTCGCAAGTGAATATGATGCGAATGGGACCGTGCTTGATCTCCGGATGCGCTATGAGGTGCGCTGCGGCGGTCATGATCACGGCGATGCCGGCCTTGTCGTCGGCGCCGAGCAGCGTGGTGCCGTCGGAGGTGATGATGGTCTTGCCGGTGAGTTGCTTTAGGACGGACGAGTCGGCGACGCGAATCACGCGCGAGATGTCACCGGGCAGCGTGATGTCTTTGCCGTCGTAGTTGTTATGGACGACCGGCTTGACGCCGTGGGCGGTGAACTCCGGCGAAGTGTCCATGTGCGAGACCCAGGCGATGGTCGGCGCGCCCGAGATATTGCCGGGGATCGTGCCCCAGACGATTCCAAACTCGTCCTGCGAAACGTCGGCGATATTCAACGCGCGCAGCTCGTCGGCCAGCATCTGGCCTAGTTCAAGCTGACCCGTCGAACTGGGATACTTGTCGGTCTGCTCGACGGCGGTCGTTTCGACCTGGACATAACGCAGGAAGCGATCGAAAAGGCTCATTGGGGAATCTTTGCTGATCTCAAATTTCAAAATTCAAATTTCAAACTGAGATTATCCAGCGAAAAGCCGCGGCCACAACACCCTTGACGGCAACGCTGAAATGGCGGTTTTTTCGCACCGGCACGGCATTATGGTTATGAAACAGCGAACCGGCGGTCATTCGCTTACGGCGTCAAACAGGGGTTTTCCTTGACCGGCCACTTAGGTATCGCATACTTGGTTTGCAGGGCGATAATATATGGTAGTGGCGTAGCTCGTCCGGACTCACACCTATTTGGAGGCGTCGAATGTTTCGGTCCTATTTGAAGTGGTCGGCTGTTGCGGTTTTTGTGTGCTCGTTGCCTGTCGGATGCAACCTTTTTGTGGATGCGGATGGTGGCGGGGAGACGAACAAGTCGGAGTTGAAGGCCTTCGGCTCGGAGGCGGAACTGGTCGCGTACGTGCGCGGGCAGATCACGCAGAGGAACAGTTCGCTCACCGGCGGGCCGCGCGACGAAGACAGTCCATCCGTGCCGAGCGCGGGTGGGGACGGTGCGGCGGAAGATGGAGGAGGCGTCCCAGGTCCGGCGCCGGCGCCGGGTGATCCGAATTTGTCGGCAGGCGGGGATGACAATGGCCACTCGGGAACAACCACGCAGGAAGAGGGCGTCGAAGAGTCGGACGTGGTCAAGACCGATGGCCGGAATCTCTACGTCATCAGTTCGCACAATTCCGACAGCGTGCTTCGCATCGTTGGTCTGGGGGCCAACGGCGAGACGCAGTTGCTCAGCGAGACGGAGCTGAAGGGATATGGCCGCGATCTGTATTTGCATGGTAATCAGGTTGTCGTGCTCACCAGCGGCGGCGGGTACGTGTATCCCATTCTTTTCGACGGCGTCGCGTTCGGATCGGCCGGCGCTGCGGAAGCCAGCGAGGGCGAAGTCGTTGATGCCGACGTGATCTCCACGGACATTGGCATCATTGCACCCGGCGAGTTCGTTTATGAGCGGCCTAGCACGCGGACGACGGTGGTGGACGTTTCGAATCCTGCTGCTCCGCGTGTGCTTTCCTCCACGAAAATTGACGGCAGCACGGCGTCGAGCCGCATGGTCAACGGCGTGATGCATTTGGTTTTGGCTAATTACCAGGACTATTATTATGACGTGCTGCCGCGTCTGGGTGCGCCAGAACTCGATGTGAGCGGCGTGGATGCCGAATTGATCCTGCCGAAGTACACGCGCACCAATGCCGACGGAACCGAGGAAAACGGCAACGTGGTGACCTGGGAGAATCTCTATCGGCCGACTGATCCCGACGGCTTTGGCGTCGTGACTGTGGTGGATATGGACATTGATGCCGACGCGAGGTTCACCGCTGCCGGCATCGTGGCCGAGCCGGGGTTGATTTATTCGTCGATCGAAGCGCTGTATCTCACGGACACCAGCTACGATTGGCAGGGAAATTCCCGCACCACGACGGACATCTATAAGTTCAAATACGAGGGCCGTGGTGCGACGCCGGTTGCATTCGGTTCGGTTCCGGGCCGGATCCTCAATCAGTATTCGATGAGCGAGCACAATGGGAATTTGCGGGTGGCCAGCACGTTTGACGCGTCGTGGAGTTTCGATGAGACGACGGGCGAAGGCGGACAGGTCACGGAGTCTTCCAATAACGTGTACGTGCTGGAGCAGGCCGAGGCGTCGCTCAATGTTGTAGGCAAGATTGAGAATATCGCGCCGGGCGAGACGATTCAGTCGGCCCGCTTCCTGGGCGATCGCGGCTACGTGGTTACGTTCTTGCAGATTGACCCGCTTTTCACCGTGGATCTTGCGGACCCGGTCAACCCGCGATTGATGGGCCAGCTGAAGGTTCCCGGTTTTTCGACGTTCCTTACTCCGATTGATGCGAATCACATGCTGGCCGTGGGGCAATACATTCCGCCGCCGGAAACGCCGGGCAATTGGGGCGTGCAGCTTTCGATTTTCGACGTGACCGATTTCGCAAACCCCGCGCTCAAGAGCAACGTGATTCTCGGTGCGGACGCGAACACTTCGGCCTACTCCGAAGCGCTGTGGGATCCCAAGGCGCTGACGTACTTCGCCGAAGGCGGCGTGGTCGCACTGCCCATGTCGATCTATGACTACAGCTATTGGGGCGACGGCGTGGTCGAGGGCGAGGTCGGCGACGTAGATGCGGGCGGCGGGGACAGCGGCAGCGGCTCGACGGGCTCCGGCGGTAGCACCGATGGCGTGGACGCGCCTCCGCCCGATGACGGCGTCATCATCGATCCGCCGATTGATGTGATTCCCGAACAGCCGCAGGGTTTCGAAGGCGTGTATGTCTTCCGCGTATCGGCGGAGACCGGCCTGACCGAGCTTGGCCGGGTCAGCACCCGCTTTGATGAGGACGGGACACAGCTCTGGGGCGCGTCGTTCACTCGCGGCGTTTTCGTCGGCGACGATTTGTTCGCTGTCACCGACCTCGGCGTGCACAGTGCGTCGCTGAGCGATCTGGCCACGGTGAAGTCCGAGCTTTTCTTCGGTCTCCCCTACGACATCGAGAACCCGGTGCCTACCGAGCCCGCGCCGCTCCCCGGCGTGGAAGAGCCGGTTAGCGATCCAGATAAGCCGGTCTCGGACGACGGCACCGGCGTCACCGTAATCGACCCCGCACCACCCGTGCTCGGCTCGGAAATAACACCTTGACGACGGTCGAACAGGCATAGGAAAAAATTAAAACGGGACGGCTCGGTGAGTCGTCTCGTTTTTTTTCTGCCTTTGCTGGGCAATTACTCATTGCGTCAAGCCCCGTTTTCTGCTAGAAATTTTATTGATTCTTTACGGTTCACTCCTTCGGCGTCGCATCAGAGGGGAATGACATGCAGTTTCTGGCCAGAAAATCATTGCTCGTCGGGGCTGCGCTCGTGTTGAGGTTCTGTTGCCTTGAAGTCGAGGCGGGCGAACCGGTTCTTTTCGTGGATGGTGTCTCTACAAACCAAGAAAACCTTGGCTACTCGATTGCTCCTGGTGGAGATATTTGGACTGTCCCGGTAAGCCTGCCGTCAGGCGCCAACGCAATCCGGCTAGCGGCTCCTACGTCTCATGGAAGTGCTCGTTTCGGACATGCGGTCGCCACAAATGGGGCGTTTATTGTGATAAGTGCTCCCGACAGAAGCGGATCAGGCTACGGCGTTTATGTTTTCCGAAACGACGGAGATAGCTGGCTGCTGGAAGACCAGTTGTTTCCCAATACTTACGTGGATGGGTTTGGCATTTCATTGGATCTCAATGGAGATCTGTTGATTGTTGGAAGTCGGTCCGCGAAGGCGGTTATTTTCCGATTCGACGGAACCACGTTCAACCTGGAACAAGAAGTGGAAATACCTTCCGCGCCACCCACTCCTCAAAACGCTCCCGCAATTGAGGATAATTTGGCAGCGATCGTCGAACGCGGAAGCGGTTTGACTCACATTTTTCGAATTGTCGAGGGCATTTGGACATTGGTGCAAACATTGGACCCCGGTCTCGTGCAGGTCATGAATCCTTCACTTTCCATGCGAGATGGGATTTTGGCAGTGAACACGGACGCGGGGGTCAAGGTATATCGTTACGACGGCGCGGCCTGGCAATTCGAGGCGAACATGCTGTCATCTAATACTCCCATTTACCGCAGCATTTATCCCGTGGCGGTGGACGGGTCGACTTTAATGGCCAGCTTCCCGGACCAATCGGGAGGATATTCAGTTCATGTCTACGGTCACGAAGCTGGAACGTGGAGTCTGATTCAAGAACTGCGGCCAATTGGCAATTCTGGCACCTCAAGTTTTGGCACATCAATCGCTTTGAATGGCGACAGAGCGGTTTTCGGTGCATGGCTCGATGCGGGAACGAACGGCGCGGCATGGACGTACCGTAAATGCGCGGGAGTCTGGACTCCGGAACAATATTTTCCGGCACCAGAACAAAACAATCTTAGTGCATTCGGGTTTTCCGCGTCGCTTTTCGGGGAAACTTTAGTCGTGGGCGCGCCAACCGAGAATGTAGGCGATTTAACTCACTCCGGAGCTGCCCATGTTTATCCAGCGTCTTTCGATTGCAACAACAATCAGTTAGCTGATGGTTGCGAACGACTTAGCCCCTTTGGGGACTGCGACGATGATCTCGTCTTGGACGAATGCCAGGTGTTTTTTGATTGCGACTCAAACGGGCAACGCGACGCGTGTGACTTAGCTTTGGGAAATAGCGATGACTGCAACCACAATTCGATTCCTGATGGTTGTGATATAGAGTCCGCGATGTCCCTGGATGTTGATAATGATTCGATTCCCGATGAATGCTTTGAGTTGCTTTGCGATGAACCATCAGGGGGTGCTATGTTTTCCTTAAAGGCCACCAAGATCAACAACCGACGCATTGTACCAACAAACCAGGTATTTGTTCGGCCAGGTGATCTTCTTGAATCGGAGGTATACATTTCATGTTGGGGGCGAGACATTGCGGAGGCAGACGGTTTTCAAGTGGGTATCGGCATTCACGACGGTGCACGCTCCGGCGAGCACGGGCTGCTTCTGCCTTATGGTTGGAACGCCCCTTTGACGCCGGATTGGTGCCCATGCACTAACCCGTTGTTTCCGGTTTGCTCTGGACTTTACTGCATTGGAGCAGATCATGCGCCGGAGTTGGGCGTTGCAATAGATATAGACCGTGCGGATTTTTTCCTATATGGACTGCTGCCGTTGGTTGTAATCGACGTGGCTGCTACAGAATTGTCTCCCTATCGGTGGGGTGGAGTGGTCTTTGGATATGAGGGAGCGAGGGATATCGGACTGGCGCGATATGCCGGAACCATGCTGTTAAAGCCTACATCGGATGCGTGTGGGAACTTTATTTACAATTTCTTTGGTGGACCCTATCCGCAGGATCCATGCTATGATTCAAACTTCTTAATCGATCGGTCGAATGCTTCCTTTTGCCCAGCACGAATCGAGTCCTTGCTTATAAGGGTTTGCGAAGACGATGGGCTATTCTGCAACGGTCTGGAGAGATGCGATCCAGATATAGGTTGTCAGATTATTTCACCGCCGAGTTGCGATGACGGCGTGGAGTGCACGGTCGATTCGTGCGACGAAGCGGTTGATGGATGCGCGCATGCTTTGAATCATACGGCCTGCGATGACGGTGATGTTTGTACGCGCGATGAATGTACTCCTGCCGGATGCATCAATATCGACGATCAGTGCGGGGCCATACCGGCCGCTTCGCATTGGGGACTGGCCGTGTTGGCGCTTTGCCTGCTCATCGCCGCCAAGATTCGATTTCGCCCGCGATTTGCGTGAGATTAGTTGGTGCCGATATGAGTTGCGGGAGTGGGTGCCATGCCCAAGCCCGGCCTCATCGGGCGCCG
>JBKJYI010000003.1:0-3523 GCA_046715855.1 Phycisphaerae bacterium | reverse complement strand
ACGATGATCCGGTGCCGGTCACAGCGCGCAATCCTGCGGTTCATTGTGATCTGGAAACGATTTGTCATAAAACGCTGGAGAAGGATCCTCGCGACCGCTATCCAACCGCGGCACATTTGGCCGCGGATTTGGATTCATTCCTTCGAGGAGAACCGATTATGGCGCGGCCGCCATCGGTGGTTCGCAAAGTAGGACGGTGGTTGAGAAAGCGTAGGGCGTACGGCATCGTAGCGGCCTTGACATTGGCACTTTGCTCCTTTGGAGTGGCGTGGGGAAAACACCTTCAAAATCAGTGGAATTCCATGAGTTTAGTAACCATTCAGACTCCGCACATTCAGCCGGCGCCCATGATATCTGTTCGAAAATGGGACCATGCCCTGCAGAATTTTGGCCCGGCTCAGCAGCTGGGGCCGGCACCGATTGTTGATCGGCCTTTAGAGGCCGGGTCCTATCGTTTTATCGTTAACGACGATGCGGGGAGGTTTCTCGAGTTCGACGAGATACTCGTAGCCGGGATACCCATGTTGCGTGCATTGACCATGCCCGTGGAAGTACTGCATGTAGATGAGATGGTGCTTTTTGAATCAGGGGAGTACGTTATCCGACCCGCCCAACCAGGGTCCGGGGGTGATGATCAGACCATTTATCTCGATGGGTTTTACCTGGATAGGGCGATGGTTTCGAACGGTGAGTACGACGCTTTCATACAGGACACGAACCATCCACCCCCTAAGCATTGGAACCTGTATGGCTACGACAAGGCCTTGGAGGATCGACCGGTCGTCGGCGTCAGCTTAGTCGATGCCCAGGCCTACGCCATTTGGGCTGGAAAGCGTTTGCCCACTGCCGCGGAGTGGGAGGCGGCAGCGCGCTCCCCCGACGGTCGGCTTTATCCCTGGGGCGTCTGGGAGAACACTCCGCCCTCAGCGTTTCCTACCTATGAAGTTTTGGTGGCCGCCCAAAACGATCACCAAGATGCCCAATACGAAAACTATGTAACCGGGTCGCGCTCAGTATACGAGGACACGCATGCCCATCCCAGCGGCTTAGCACGACAGCGCTATGAGGTATCCAGGCGCATGGCGGTTCGTTTTCGGCTTTCGTAGGACGCCTTGTTCCGCCACTGGTGATACGCACATCGCTCAATCAATTCAGCCCAGGAGTGCGGCCAGCGGTTCCAGATCTTCGAGGCCAGGGTATTGGCCACCTCCGCCACTTGCTCCAAAGTAATCTTCGGATTTTTCCCCCCGAAGCCGCTGGGTCTGGTCGGCCAGGAAGTACATCACCATCCGACTGCACAACCAGTGCCGAACGAGACTGCGATACGTCCGCATCTCGAAGGCTCCAAAGCCCGCTTCCTGCTTGGCTCGCTCGAACCACTTCTCAACATGCCAGCGGGCGAATGCAGCAACCATCATCTCCTGAAGCGTCGCCGAAGCGGATGCATTGCTGACAAAGTATTTGATTTCCTCCGTGGCCGGGTTGCGGGCCACGATCAACCAGTACTTCCGATCCGTCGGTTGTGGCCCGCCGGTGGAGGTATTCATCAAATGCACGCGCTGTGCTTTTATCTCCCAGATCACCGGCCCGCGGGTGGTGTCCTTGATGGTGGTTCGGTACCAACTCTTCGAGGCAAACAACGGACTGTGCCGGCAGACGTTGTCCACCCGCTTGGCCGCATGTGCTTTTTGTAGAGATTGGTAGTGGGGAAGCGTCGGCCAACAAAGGAAGTTGCAGGGCACCTCGCCGATTCCGCGTTGACCCAGGGCGTCGAGGCAGAACCAAAACATCGGCACGTGCCCATATTCCTCGTCAAAGGTCACCCAGGAAAACCGTACACCGTTGCGCTGCGCCTCGGCCACTTGGTCCAACGCCATCTGCCACTTGGGACGGTAGGTTACCTCGCCGGGAATCTTGGCACGGCGACAACGCTCGCGATCTTCGTCCCACGACTTGGGCAGATACAGATCGCTGGCCAATACACAGTTGAAAGGATTCGTGGAATGGTTGTCGGTGTACAACAAGTGCTGCCCAACCACGCAGTTGTCCACCTTCCCCGTCTCCCCGCACCACTGCCGCTGGACGCCGGGCGTCTGATGGCCTTGCTTGGCGTGCCCTGAACCATCGAGAACACCGATGGCACTTTCACAGGCATGCTCGTCCATCACCAACTGTTGCAACAGCCGATTGACGCGCTGGTCGTCCCAGTCGAAGAAAGCCAGAAACTCCTGCAGCGTCCGCACCGCGACGCCCGCCGCCAAGGCGATGGGCTCGATGCTCTTGCGCCTCAGGTCCGCCATCAGCCCCAGCAGGTACCGTTCCCAGTGCCTAAAGGTCTGTTCCTTCTTGAAACAGGGACGAAACCGCTCCAACAGCGCGGCCAACGCCGGCTGCAGGGATCGAATCTGATCCGCAATCATCTTCGCGCCTCCATTGATGTCCGCTGGCGAACATCATCGGCGCGAAGCCTCGACGTGCTTGAGCCCGAATAGCGCTGTCATATTAGTCCAGCTCCTTAGCAATGGACTTGAACTCACTTCGACAGTCATGCCCCATGATCCAAGCCAAGTGATCATCAAAGGCGGATGTTGGACCAGTCACCCTCAGCATGTCAATTTGCGGACGTTTTTTTCTTATCCGCGCAGTGAATCCACGCTGACCGTAGGCTTTCGATGTGCTCGAAGCCTGTCGGCGAATAGTCAGATGCAACCGGAGTAAGCGATGCCAAATGCCAATTACCGGGTTCATGTTTTTGCTGAAGTGGTGCCCTATTCGGACACCTATTACCGATTGTCCGGCGCGGACCGGGGTCACGTAGATGCGATCTTTTTGAGCGAGCTTAATTCCTTGATTTCACTGCCTCCTCAGACGTGGCGCGACAAACCATTTCCCAACAGCAATTACGACGACATCCTTACGCAAATTAACGCCGAGCTTGAGCCTGTCGTAAGGCCACCTGCGGGGCGTCTGTTGGTGCTACCCTCTCAACAAGCGCTAGTGGTGTGGAAGCCCACCACCCTTGGTCATACCATCGGTTTCATGGCCCGCCTCAGCGACATGTCCGGAGGCAATATCACTCCCTGGGAACTCACCCCAGTGAACATGAACAACATGACCCATTTGGCGAGAGTAGGCTTCGCCTACCAGTGCGAGCCGGCGTGAAGGCAATGCCTCCTTCTACGCTTGGTTTCGATCGGAACGGTGCGGCCCAAGAGGACATCATGCAACTCGGCCGGCGGTATTTTTCGCGCCTTGATTTGCTTACCAACCCGGCCTTTTTGGTGGATGAGCGACAATGTGCGCAAATCGCCGAACTCCTTAGCTTGCTCAAACATCGTGTTCTTCTTCGATGCACCGCGAAGTATTCTCCATCAGAAAGCCCAGTGGGCGCTTCCTTGGAAAGCGTTAGGCAGATTTCCAGGCTCCTGCTCGAGCTGATCGAGAACCATTTTGGTTCGCCGCTGACCCAGCCGGATCACCTTAACTTGGTAGAAGAGGCCCACGACCTCTTTTCCTGGGGTGG
>JBKJYI010000002.1:0-5407 GCA_046715855.1 Phycisphaerae bacterium | reverse complement strand
GTTCAAAATCACCCACCTGCTGGTAGCAAACGCCGAGATTGAGCAACGCATCGGCATCGTTAGGCTTAAGCTCGATCGCTCGAAGATAGGCTTGGATTGCTTCCTTGATGCGATTGGTGAAGTGGTAGAGTTGGGCGAGATTGAGCGTGTCATGGAACGACCATGGGTCGCGGCGAATCGCCTCGCCAAAGGCGCGAATCGCGCGATCATAGTCCCCCATGCGTCGGTAAATGCGACCCTGGTTGGAATGGGCCACAGCGAGGCGCGTATCCAGGCGCGCCGCTTCCTGAAAGGCCGCCAGCGCTGCTTCGAGTTCGTCTTGTTGGAGAAGCTGCTCGCCGCGTTCGACTTGCCGCCTGGCCTGGTAGGGTTTGAGCGTGCACCCCGGCGCACCCAGCGCCGCGAGAATCAAGAGCACGCCGAATGCCTTGCGAAAAATTGCCCTCAGTATGTTCTTTTTGCGTACCATGTTGATTGACGCTGATAGGGTAACAGGTCGAGGTAGAGGTGAAAACTTAGCTGCTGCAAATGCGGCGAATTTGCGGGAAGATGGCCCGCAGCGCCTGTCCGCGGTGGCTCAGCCGATTCTTGATTTCAAGCGGAAGCTGTGCCTTGGTCTGGCCGAGTTCGGGGAGAAAAAAATGCGGATCGTATCCAAAACCTTGATCGCCTGCAGGCTCGTCGATGATCAGACCTTCCACGCAACCCTGAGTAGTCGCCACAATCAGACCTTGATGTGCCAACGCCATGACGCAGCGGAACCGAGCGGTCCGGCGTTCCATGGGGATGCCACGAAGCATTTCAATCAGACGGGCGTTGTTGGCCGCGTCGTCGCCGTGCGTGCCGGAAAACCGAGCGGAATGGATTCCCGGCGCCCCGCCGAGGGCATCGACCTCCAGTCCCGAATCGTCAGTAAGCGTGGTTATGCCGGTGAGCCGATGATAATGCATCGCCTTCTTCTTTGCATTTTCCTCGAACGTCGCGCCGTCCTCGATCGCTTCAGCGACGCCAGGAAAATCAACAAGAGTATGCAAGGTGACGTCTGCTCCTGCAAGCATCGCGCTGACTTCGCGAAGCTTTCCCCGGCTGGACGTGGCAATGAGTAGACGTGGGGCGGACACGGGGCAGATCAGGGCAAGCGCGGAATTTCGACCAGCCGCGACATGATCGGCACGCGCGATCCGCCCGGCTTGCGAACATATTGAATCCCGCCATTCAGCAGGTTGTGCTTGAGCAATTCTTTTTGCTGCATGGCGATGATATCGGGGTGATAAACAGGAACCGCGACCGCACCCGGACCGGCCGCCTTCTTGTTTGCCGGCTGTATGATCGCCTCCCGGCCAAACGAGCCGACCGTGACCATGCTCGCCGCATCCGTGTGGTGGTAGTAGGCCTCGTACCCTTGCTCGCGAAGCAGTTTGCAGAATTCGGCGGCGGCCTCCTTGTACTCCGTAAAATCCCCCGCCGGCTCGAAGACCCCCACCTGCAGCGTGTACAATCCGCCGGCGTTAGTCAGCGCCCACTCCGGATTCCCTACATTGGCCGTAGGCATGCGGACAGGCATGGCCCGAAGAAAATAGCGCCCTCCCGCAGGGTCTCCCAATTGCTTAAGCATGGCCAGATCGTTGCGAAGCGGCGCAGGCATCGGCGTGCGGCCGCCTTTTTTAGCCTCAGGCCACACATAGTTGCCATAGTAAAGCCGCGCCGCGCCGGATTCTTCGCGGACGAAGACATCATCCGTGCGGATTCCCGGTGTGCTTTTGAGCGTTTCGGCAAATCGCTGTGCATCACGGGCGCTGGTGGGCCCCTGAAGTTCCAGGGCAAGAATGGTCCAGGCCGGCCCGCGCCCCGAAGGCTTCGGCGCACTTCGAGCCGAAGTCTTGCCTGTCGCCTTGGGTGGCCCCGCTTCTGTCGTTGCGCAGCCCGACAATAGAAATGTCACCGAGGCGAAAATCAATCCGATATTTTGCAGTGTTTTCAATTCGCCATCCTACTTTTTTTCCTACAGGTTCCGTGACCTTGTCGAGAGCTATTGTGCAGTGGCATTATGTTTTCCGCTTGCGAAGCGACTGTTGCTGAATCCCCAGCAATTGTTTGATTCCCTTTTGAGCAAGCCCCAACATGCTATCGAGCTCGCGTCGCGTAAACGTTGACTCTTCGCCGGTTCCCTGGACTTCCACGAATCCGCCCGCCTCCGTCATCACCACGTTCATATCCACTTCCGCATCCACGTCTTCGCGGTAATCGAGATCGAGAAGCAAGTTCCCGCCGATCTTGCCAACGCTGGTGGCCGCAACCGCCTGCTGAATGGGAGACGTTGCGATGAATTTATTCTTCAACGCGTAAGCAACCGCGTCACTCAGTGCAATGAAAGCACCGGTGATGCTCGCGGTTCGCGTGCCGCCGTCGGCCTGAATCACATCGCAATCGACATGGATCGAATTCTCGCCCAGCTTGTCGAGATCGACCACGGCCCGAAGCGATCGGCCAATGAGCCGCTGAATTTCCTGGGTACGGCCATCGGTCCGATTGCGCTTGCGGCGCTGCGACGTGGACGCCGGAAGCATGTCATATTCGGCGGTCAGCCAACCGCTGCCCTTGCCGACCCGCCAATCGGGAACGCCTTCCGCCCAGCTCGCGGTGCAAAGTACGATGGTATCGCCCGAGCGGATCAGGACCGACCCGGCAGGATTGCTGGTATAACCTCGCGTAATCTTTACATCACGAAGTTCAGCGGGCTTTCGGCCATCCAATCGTTTCACGCGCACTCCTCTTTTCCAACGATAACGACCTTAGAAATGACCAGGATCGGTGTCAACCGACGTCAGAAAGTGCGAGCGCTTCTATCGACGCCTCGGATAACGGACCATTGGCGCGGAGCCTAAAGTCGCGATGTGTCTCGCCGCGCGGGGTTATTTCGATCCAGAGCGTGTCGGCAGTCAGCGTCGTGGAAATTCGATCGGCCCACTCCACGATCAAAACCGAATCGGGCCGAATCATCTCATCGAGTCCCAGGAGCAACGGATCATGCTTTCCCGGCAGTCGATAGACGTCCATGTGATAGAGCGTCAGCCGGCCCGGATATTCCTGCACCAGCGTAAACGTCGGACTGGTGACTTCACACGGCCCGCCGGCATTTTCTCCCGCGATGCCTTTGACCAGCAGCGTCTTCCCTGCGCCGAGTGGGCCTACGAGCGCAATAACCATACCGCCGCTCAGGGCTCGAGCGATTTTTGTACCTAACTCAAGAGTCGCCGTGGGAGAGTCGGAATGGAATTGCATTGCGGGATCATTCAATGCACAAAACCTTCGGGCTTCAGCTGCTCAGTTTTTCCATCAAGGCGGGTCAGGGTCAATCCGCTTGAGACAATTCGACCCACCGGACGTAATTCCAACCCCTCTACAGTGGCCGACGGTGTGACTGCCAGGAGAAGCTCATAATCTTCGCCATCGTTGAGAGCATGCTGCAATGCATCGATTCCATCCCTTGCTGCACATTGCCGGGCCTCAGCACTGATCACGCTTTGCAGGGCCGACTCATCCAGCAACGCCCCGACTTGCGACGCTTCACACATCCGCCACAAGTCGAGAGCCAACCCATCGCTGATATCGATCATGGCATGAAGATCGCTGCCTAATCGCGTGGCCATGGTCAAGGCCTCTGCAACTCGCGGGCAGAATGCCATGTGCCGGCCCAGAATGCTGCCCCCCAATGGGCCGGTAGTGTAAAGGGCGTCATTAATCTTCGCCCCGCTTCGTTTGACCGGAGCGATTTCCGGGTAGGCTTCGGCCGTCATGGTGATATCGATGGCGAGCGGCGAGCCCCATCTTGCCGTATCCCCACCGGCGATTCCGGCTCCGAATTCTTCCGCAACTGCGTGCATGCCCTCAAAGAGATCTTTTACATTCGACCAAGGCATATTCTTTGGTAACGCAACCGAGACGAGCACGGCAACAGGTCGAACGGCCATTGCGGCGCAATCGCTGAGCACTCGCGCCACCGCTTTTCTCCCAATTTGCCTGAAAGCGTGAACGTTGGAATCAAAGTGAACGCCGTCAAGGAGCAAATCACTGGATAAGAGAAACTGGCCAGCGGGAGCGGCAATGACGGCCATGTCATCACCGACTCCCGTGAGTACGTCCCGGTGGGCCCGCGATCTTCCTCGCACCCATTCCACAATTCCCAGTTCGTCCATCGATTTGCAATGCGTGGTAGCCGGCCGGCGAGTGACCCGGATTAGGCCTGATAGAGACCCCGACCGACCTTTTTCACTTCCGATAGCGTGGGCAGAGTGTTACTCACCGACTTCGTGAGATTATTGGAGGAGGTCTTATAGCCCGCTTTTACCACGCCGTCAGCGATCTCCTGCGGAGTATGGGGCTGCGACCTCTGCCGCAATACTTGAATGATCATTTGTTTTAGCGATCCGGGCCGACCCGGCCGCCTGCCAGGACGCCCACCGCCATCAGTGCCGGCTCGTCTACCGCCTTGGGCGCCGCCGCCCTGCGCGTCACCCATGAGTTTGCGACCCGAACCCGGTGGACGGCCACGGCGCTTTCCGGTGTACGACGAAAAGCTGGGTGTGGAAAATCCGGAATTGGACGAAGAACCCATGGCGCTCAGTGCATTCTGCAACCCCTCCAATCGACGATCGATATTGGAACGCTGCATGAGCAGAGTCTCGCGATAGGCTTCCATTTCGCTTAGCACTCGGCTGCCATCGTCACTCATTGCACCCCCGCCTGTGTTGCGGCTTTGAGAAAGGGAGGGTCTGCCGACCCTCGCGCCGCGACTGGCTTTCGGCTTGACCATGCTGCCTTTCGGCCGGCCGGGTCTGCGGTGCATCGTGCTGGTATGGCGAGCCAAATGCGCTGCCATGGAAAACGTGCGTCCACAAGTCGGACATCGGAATTCACCTTTAGTCATTTATCGTTTCTCCTTAAAAAGACGCGCGTAGACTATGCCGGTGCCATCGATGTAGCAAGTGTCAATAATGAAATAATTACCATAAGGAAATCCGATTCTTCCATGACTCCCGCATAAACTCGTTATGTTCTGCTATGTATGGTAATTGGTAGGGTTTTACAAGCCGCCCAAAGGTGGGATGCTTCAAGTTTGGAGCCTTCGATAGGAGGATGGTAGAAGTTTGACCGCCAAGTGATTTGCGTTTGACGCTATATACCAACCTTGTATTGCGACAAGCTGACAGGAAAAGGGGGTTGGAAACTTAACAGTGAAACTGAATTACTATCGCCCTTTGCCTCGTCGGCCCCTTGTATTCTTTTTTCCGAAACCCTGTGCCGGCAGTTTCGTGGTAGGCACTTTTCGTTTCGGTCCCATCTTTCCTCCCGAGCGCGCTCTCTTTACCTTGAAACCCGGCTCGGCTGACCGTGTGGGGAATTGCAC
>JBKJYI010000001.1:0-3049 GCA_046715855.1 Phycisphaerae bacterium | reverse complement strand
CGATGAGGCTGGGCTTGGGCATGGCACCCAACACCCCGCAGTTTTGGTGATGTCAGTTCACTAGTGCGATTCGGGCAATACCAGGCTTTGGCCCGGCTGAAGCGAAGTCGGATCGCCGTTGACCTTTGCGTTGTTCAAGGCCAAAAGCTCCTTCCACCGCGATGCGCTGCCGAGTTGGGACTTGGCAATGCTATAAAAACTATCACCGGCCTTAACCGTATAAGTGCGCTTTCCTGTCGTGGCGGGTTTTTCGCCCGTCTTGCCCGACGCAGGCGACCCGGCCCCGGCGGCGACCCGCGAATCCGCATCCGCAGGAAGCGGCGGAATGCTCACCAAGGAACCCACCTTAAGGCGGTTGGGATCGGTGAGGTTCGGATTGGCGTCGGCCAGAAGCTTCGCATACTTCGAGTCCCCGTAATAAGTCTGTGCGAGCGAAGACAAGCTGTCGCCATCTTGCACCTTGTGCCGCTCCACCGCGGCATCAGCCGGCCCGCTTTTCCTGGTTGAGTCCGCATCGGGCTTGGGCGACGTAGCCGTTCGAATCCCCGGCGGCAGGGCATTGTTCGTATTCGACGGACTCGCCGGCGAACTCGACGGAACATTCCCCGACGGGCTATTGGAAAGCGGCGTCATATTGGTAGCGGTGCGATCCCCTGTCGGGTTTACCGGCGCGGGAACGCTGTTGCGAATTCCCGTAAGCCCAACCTCACCGCCCGTAGCCGGAGATACCGGCCGATTCGCCAAGGCCTCGGGCGCAGTGTTTGGCGCGGTTATAGGGTTGACCGGGGCCGATACGGGTCGATCTGCGCCTGTATTGAGCGCGGGACTTGAATTCTTTGTCAATGCGGGAACATCGGACCCAGCCAGCGGATTGGTTACCGGCATGGAGCTGGCCGGACGCGGCATCGCCGGATTCGACGCCGTACCATTCGGCGCAATTGGCGTCGTGACCGCAGGCTGAGTGGCCGGATTAGCGATCGGATTGACCGGTTTGCCGGCCATGTTTGAATTGTTGGCCACGGGCCTGGGGGTAATCGGCGGGCGATTGTTATTCGTGGCCGGGGTCTTGGGCTGATTGGCCGCCGTTTTCGCCGGCGATCCCGGCTTGGTCGGCTGGGTCTTGATTTCGGGTCCGGCAGCTTTGTCGGTCAGCGAGATGGGTGTTTGCTTGTCGCCGCGGAACATGTCGCCGCGGAACATAAAGTATCCGCCGGCCGCCAGCACCATCACCAACGCAAAAACGACTCCCAGCTTGACATCCGTGCGCATCGCCGACTCCTTCCAGATTTGTGCCGATGGTTCCCTCTTGGCCCGCGTAAGAGCGTCCCATGAACGCCTCTTGCGAGAGGCAAAGCAATCTACCTCAAGGCGAGCTTTTGTCAATATAAAACATGTTCAACATTAACTCGCCGGCGCTGGCACGATTTGCGGACTCGGGTGCCATGCCTAAGCCCAGCCTTATCGGGCGCCGGCATGAAGCGCAAGCGCCTGGCGGCCCGGGCGCGCCAGGGCGCTTGGCCATGCCACCCCTGCATTCAAAAACATACCAGAGCCAACTCGTCAGCGTCCGGCGGACACAATCGAAGTTCGGCCCAAGCATGCGACATCAGGTCGAGCCGCAATCGTTCTTGAACGCCGCTCTCCTCAGCTTTTTTCCATGGCAGAATTCTCTTGACACGCTAAAAAGATTTATTAGCCTACCCTAATCACCGTATTAGGAGGAACATATTCATGAACAGCAATCGACCGGTGCGCACAGTCTTCTGGTGGGCGTGGATAGCGTCAGGCGTGCTGGCCACATCGCTTTTCGCCGTACAGAACGCTCCCGATCAGGACTCCCCTCGAAAACAAAGCGAAGACAACTCCAGCAAGGCCGTCGCAACCAAGTCTCCCATCGATGGTATCCGCGACAACTCCTTTCTGATCGAAGAAGCCTACAACCAGGAGTCCGGCGTCGTGCAGCACATCTTCACCGGACTGATCTCCGGAACCGGCGATGATCGGGCCTTGGATTTTAGCTTCACGCAGGAGTGGCCGGTTTTTTCTCAAACGCATCAGCTTTCCTACACGCTTCCTTATGCATTTCTGGATTCGGACACGACCGAGCACGACAGCGGGCTGGGCGATATCTTGCTGAATTACCGGTATCAGTTGTCCGACGACGCCGGGGCATGGCCCGCATTCTCGCCGCGAGTCAGTCTTGTTTTCCCAAGCGGAGATGAGGATCGCGGTTTCGGCGAGGGAGTCCTGGGCTATCAGCTCAATCTTCCTTTTTCAAAGACCCTGAGCGATCGTGTGTACGCCAACCTGAATCTAGGGCTGACTTATTTCCCCGACGTCGGCTTTGAGTTCTCCAACCGGCGCCGCCCCCACGGGCGCGACCTACTCCATTTCAATGTCGGCGCCAGCGTGATTTACGCTCTCAACGACACCGTGCATCTCATGCTGGAGGCGGCCGGAAACTTCGAGCAGGCATTGGAGGAATATTCAACTTTTGAAGGGGGACGACGTCGTGTCAAGCGACCGCGATCCAATGATGTCGTGATCTCTCCGGGCATTCGGTGGGCTTCGAATCTCCCGGATTTGCAACTGGTATACGGCCTGGCATTTCCCATCGGCGTAACCGACGACGCCATGGATTACGGAGTTTTCCTTTATGTATCCATCGAGCACCCCTTCATTCCAGGGGCGATGGATTAGGCGGATTGGCCGCCGAATTGAGTTCTTTGTTTTCAACCGGAGTTGTGAAAATGAACTATTTTATCGATGTTGCTTTTGAAGCCTTTACCAGTGCCCTGGTGAACTTGCTGACCAGAATCTTCGAATCATTCATAGGCGTTTAGCACTCCTCGCCACAGCGCGTGGTTTAGTGTCAATCGCCTCAAGATTTTGGGCACTGGGTCACTTTGCGGGGTGGGACGGTCTGGCGCCTTTTGCCAGGCCGTGCATTTCGTTGTTCAGGTTCGCGAGGCTTCAATGTGACCCACTTACCAAGGCATCGGGCCAATACGGCAAGAATGAAAGCGGAAAGTCGAAAGCGACAATATCC